>JAYUBF010000163.1:0-1682 GCA_043741435.1 Myxococcales bacterium | reverse complement strand
ACCGAATTGCGCTAAAAGGCCCCTCGCGACGAAAGGAGGACTCCGCCACCGACAAGTGAACCACCAGCGTCGCTACGCTCCGATCACGATCACCGATCTACGTGATCACGATGCAGCGATCGCGGCGCTCACGATGGCCGGAATCCGCAATCGGCGTCCCCGCCATTCTCGAAACCTACGCCGGACGCTGGGCCATCGAGGTGTGCTTCCGCGAGATCAAGCAACAGCTCGGGTTCGCGGATTCCTCGGCGCGCAACTCCGGCGCTCGTTCTCTAAAATTCGGCTATGCGGGTTTGGAGCACGCCACGATCAAGGCAGACGATGAAGGCCTCGTCCCCCTCAAAACCTTGGGTGGAGTAAGGTTCGCAGGATGCGAGGGGACACCGTAATCGTGTTCACGGCGAAGCCGATGCTCGCGTCTGGAACTCCTGCGCCTTGGTGCGCGAGAACGACCGGCCTTGGTGCGGCGATGGCAGAGCAGCCGCTATACGGTGACGCGCACGGGGCTGTCGCGTCCCTCGGTCTCGCCGAGAAGGATGTGCCGGTAGTACCCGTTGATCCAGTCAAGCACGTCACCCCCCATGTCATCCTCGCCAAACTCCTTCTTTCTGGCGTCGATGTGGCCGGGTGCCTGATCCGGGAAGCGGCCCAGGAAGGCTTCGATCTCCTCCGCCTCTTTGATCTTGCTGCCCTGGTAGAACTCGCGAGGGGTACAGACTTGTACGCCCGCATTCTTCGCAAGCTTCCGCATCCCCTCATCCGCGATGCCGGCCTGCGTATACCCCTCGTTCGTGATGAGCGGAAGGCTGTGCTCCCTAGCGTAGAAGAGGGAGGGAGGTCCGATGGCGACTGTGTTCGAGCGCGATGGCGTGTGGATCGCAAAGTGGCGGGATGCCGCAGGGCGCTGGCGGCAGAAGCGGACCTCGTGCGCGACCAAGAGCGAGGCGCGCCGCCTTGCCGAGGACCTGGAACGCAAGGGCGAACGGCAGCGCGAAGGCCTCGAGCCGCTGCCGAGCAACGACCCACCGATGATCTTCGCCGCGCTCCTCGACTGGTGGTGGGAGGAGTACGGGCAGAGGCTTCGTGGTCGCGATCTCCGGCGTTTCGCCGACAAGCACCTGCGCGCGCCGATGGGCAATCTGACGCTGCGCGAAGTGTCGACCTCCCAGATCGAGGGATTGCTGCAGCGAAAGTCGCGCGACCTTGCGCCGAAGTCGCTCAACCACATCCGCGGTCTCTTCCACCGTATCTTCGCGCTGGCGATCAAGCGCGAGAAATGGGTCGGACCCAACCCGGCGGCCGGGGTCGAGCGCCGGAAGGCCCCAAAGCGGCTGCCGCAGTATCTGCGGCTCGAGGAAGTGCCGCGGCTGCTCAACGCGCTCACCCCGAAGTGGCGACCCCTTTTCGCCACCGCGATCTTCACGGGTATGCGCCAGGGCGAGCTACTCGGTCTCAAGAAGACCTGCGTCGACCTGCAGGCGAACACGGTCGAGGTGAGCGCGAGCTACGAGGCGCCCACCACGAAGGGCGGCCATGCTGACCTGTTGCCGATTGCGCTGCTGCTGCGGCCGTTCCTAGTCGACGCGATGAAGCGGTCGTCATCCGACCTCGTGTTCCCCCGGCCCGACGGCACGATGCATTCGCCCGACTTGAAGCTCGACCATGTGCTGCGCCGCGCCCTC
>JAYUBF010000162.1:0-17462 GCA_043741435.1 Myxococcales bacterium | reverse complement strand
TCGTGCGCAACGAGCCCGACCTCGATCGGGCTTGCGAGATCCTCATCGAGCGCGCCAACCAGAACGGTGGCATCGACAACATCACCTGCGTGCTCGCCCGCCTCGAACCGCTGCCTTAGCAGCAATCCCATTCACATGCCCTCGCCTTCGTCGTTGACGCAACACTCACCGCTGGATCGCGGGCGCTTCCTCGATCGCCAGGATGCCAGGCGGACCAGGAGCGCCAGTCAGAAAGAAGCTGGTTCGGACCGTCGACGATTCGACCCTCTCGATCTCTGAACCAATTCTTCCCTGGCAGATCCTAGCGGTCTGCTGGCGCCCTGGCGGTTCTCTGAGACGCTGCCGCGGGCCTCGCCCGGACCGCGCCGCAGCTACGTCTTCCGCGAGCTCGCGAGCACGACCAGATTCTGGTCGGGATCGCGGAGCCGCACGATGAAGACCTTGTCTCCATCCTCGAGGGCGCCCGGGTGGAGCCCAGCGGCCTCGAGCCGCTCTCGCTCCGGCTGAAGCGGCAGCACGCCCAGCGTCAGCGTGCTCGCGCCGGCTTTTTCTTTCTCCTGGAAGAGCTGGACCTCGGCGCTGTCGCTGAAGCGCCACTCGAGCAGGCCCGGCATCGGGCTGCGCGTCGCGATCTTGCCGAACAGCTTTTCGTACCACGCAGAGCTGATCGCCAGGTTGCTGCAGCTTGGCGCACGATCTCGTACTGGCCCTTGGCCAGCTGGCGAACGATGAGCTCGGCCTCGTTCTCCCATGCGATGAGCACCTGGCCCGTGCGTCGCTGCACGAACGTGGTGGTGGCACCGCGCGCCGGAGTCGAGCACCGGCACGTTCTTGTAGAGCTGCGCAATGAACTCGCGCGCCCTCTGCTCCGAGCCCAGCTTCCTCTGCGCGTAGCCCCATGCCGCGAGATAGTTCCACCGCGCACCACCCGAGATCTTCGGGTTCGGCGTGATCACGACGGTGCCGGGCTTCACCAGATCGTCCCAATCACGAATCTGCTGCGGGTTGCCCTTGCGCACCACGAACACGATGCTCGACGTGTAGGGCGCACTGTTGTCCGGCAACCGCGAGCGCCACGGCTTCGGCAGAAGGCCTTGGCCCTTGTCCGCGATCGCGTCGATGTCGTAGGCGAGGGCGAGGGCGAGGGCGAGCGTGACCACGTCGGCCTCTAGGCCGTCGATGACCGCACGCGCTTGTTTGCCCGAGCCGCCGTGCGACTGATTGACGGCCACGGCCTGACCCGTCTTCTTCGTCCAGCTCTGTGCGAAGGCTTGGTTGATGTCGGTGTAGAGCTCCCGCGTCGGGTCATACGACACATTGAGCAGCTTGTGGTCTGCCATAGCCAGCGACGGTAGGAGGAGGAGCGCAACGAGTAGCTGGCGCATCAGAACGACGCATCCAGCTGGAGACGCACCGCGTGATGACCACCGGAGATGGAGCTCCCGAAAAGGTATTGGTAGTCGCCCTGGATCTTGAAGGCGTGACCGTTGAGATACACGTTGAGGCCGCCGCCGAGCTCCTTGCCGCTCGTGTTGGCCAAAGCGATGAGCGTCGGGTCGGTGTTCCCGATGGCGCGCAGGTCGTCGTACCGCGCGGCGACCTGCACCTGGTCGTGCACCATCACGCCGAGCTGCAACAGGTAGCCGATGGCGCTGCGCGACCACTCGCGCACCTCGGCGCCGTTCACCGTACCGGTGAGCGAGCCCTGACGACCCTGGCGATAAATTACCTCGCCGAGGAAGGAGACGCCGGCCCACTTCAAGACCACGTCGGCCTCGGCGTGGCCGTAGTCGAAGGTGCCGAGCGTGAGCGTGTTGCCGGTGGTCGACTTCTGGCGATTGGTGCTCTGGTTGTACGCACCGGCGATGCCGATCGCGAGGCGCGGGCGACGCAGGCGCTGGAGGTCTCCTTCGAGATCGTCGTCGAATGCGCCGAACGGACGCACCACGATTCGTGCGGTGTAGAGAAAGCCCACCCCCGCGCCACCGAACCGATTCTTGCCTTCGCCGCCGAAGAACCCGAGGTGGTAGGCGAGGATGCCGCGCGTTCCGAACAAGCTCTGCGACGAGAGCGAGATGCCCACGTCGCGATCGAGGTTCAGTTCGCTCACCATCTGCGCGCGGTCGACCAGCTCGAGGGCGAACTCGCGGATGGTGCGCGCGCGATCGAACGGCACGAAGAACTGGCCCACCTTGATGTTGAGATCGCGTAGCCGTGTGTACTCGACGAACGCGTCGAAGATCGGCGACGCCGAATCCTTGTCGAAGTCGTTGCCTCCGAACGCGAATTGGATCCCGTAGCTGAGGTCCTTCGTGAGCACGTAGCCCTGCAGCCACAGCCGCACCGTCTTTACGTTGATCTCGTTGGTGGTGGGCTTGCCCCCTTGGATGCCGATCGTGTCGCGCACCTGCGCGCGGCTGCGCAACGACAAGGAGAACTTGTCGCCGAGCGTCAGCGAAAGTCCCTTGCCCGGCGCAGCGCTGAACGCCACCGAACGCGCCAACGCCCGCTTGGCCTCGGCTTCGGCCTGCGCGACCTGCACCTTCAGCTCCGCCAATTGATCGGCAACGGATGAATCCGTGACCACGGGCGCAGCTGCCGCGAGTGGCGGCTCATCCGCTCGCAACGCATGAGGCAACGCAACGCTCAGCATCGCAAGGCTCCACACCCAAATCGCTTTTCGCACCGCAGGCTCCTTTGCCCCGCGACGGGCGAGATACGCGACCCGCTCACGGCTGCTCGCTCGTCGCGCATGGACAGCGGTCTTCCGTTGGTGCTGGCTTCAGGCGGAGCATTCGCCCTCCATCGTTTCGCTGACGAATTCCTTCGTATCGCCCAGATCGACGAAGTCCTCCGGCGTGGTGTCCGACAACGGCAGGCTTTCGAGATCGGCGAGCAACGACTTCACGCGCGCCACGGGCAAGCGGCCGAAGTAGCCCGCGGCGTCTTCGCCGATTCCGCGCTCTTCCACATACAGACGGGTGAGCCGCTCGAGCGCGAGCGGTACACGGCGCGCGGGGACCTTCGCGGCGAGACGACCGAAGCGGGCCACCTCGGCGCGCGGGTCGCCCCCGAGCTACAGGAAATACTGCGGCGCCGCGCGGCCGCCGACCTTGCGCAGCCCACCTTGGAGACCAATGCTGGCCACGTGGTGCAGCCCGCAGCCGTTGAGGCAACCGCTCACGCGCACATCGAGGGGACCCGCATCGTCGACGAGCGAGAGCTGCGTGGAGAAGTGCTCGGAGACGAGATGAGCCACGCCGCGGGAGCGCGTGACCGCCAGCTTGCACAACTCGGCCCCCGGGCAGCTCGTCACATCGGCGAGCGAATCGATGTCGGCGCGCGCGAGGTCGATCGTACGCAGGGCAGCATACACTGCGGAGACCTGCTCGTTGTCGACCCAGCGGATCGCGATGTCTTGCCCGTGCGTGGTGCGCAGCGTCCCGTCTCCATATGACTCGGCGAGCCGCGCCAGCGCGCGCAGGTGCGCGGCCGAGATGTCGCCGAGTGGCAGCGTCACCGTGGCGACCGAGTAGCCCGGCTGTCGTTGCGCGCGAACGTTGCTGCGGCGCCAGCGCACCTCGGCCTCGAGCTCCGAGAGCTGCAAGGGTCTGCGCTCCGGCGGACGGGGCTCGTCGAAGCGCGCGCCCTGCACCAGCTCGCGTAGCTCGGCCAAGGACGGTGGCGTCGTGCGTGAAGTCGGCGCTCTCTCTTCGTCCGGTGGTGACTGCGGATCGAACGGCAATGCGGGCACACCTTCGGCACGCACGACCTCGAGCTGCGTGAGCGCGAGCTTCTCGAACGCCTCCCAGCCGAGGGTCTTCAGCAGGAACTTCATGCGATTCCGCGCGCGGTGCTCGCGGTCGCCATGCACGTGAAACACGCGGAGCAAGGCCTCCGACACCGCGAAGGTCTCCGCAGCCGGCAGCGCCTCGAACAACGTGCCTCCATTGCGACAGAGCGTGGCGGTGCCTCCAGCGACGGTGATGCGGAAGCAGCGGTTCCCATCCTGCACGAGCGGCCAGAAGCCGATGTCGTTCACCAGAGCGAAGGCGTGCTCACCGGCACCGCCGGCGAAAGCAATCTTGAACTTGCGCGGCAGCGTCGATGAGAGCGGATGCCGCAACAAGTAGCGGGTGAGAGCACGCGCGTAGGGAGACGGATCGAACGCTTCATCGGCGGCGACGCCCGCCGACGGCGCGCAGGTGATGGTGCGCACCGAGTTGCCACACGCCTCGCGCGTGGTGAGGCCCACCTTCGCGAGGAAGCGCATCGCATGCTCCACGTCGGGGAGCTTCATGAAGTGCATTTGGAAGTTCTGGCGCGTGGTGACGTGGGAAAAGCCACGCGACCAGCGCTCGCTCGTCTCCGCGACCACACGCGCTTGCTCGGCGGTGAGGATGCCCTGCGGGATCTTCACGCGCAGCATCGAGAGGTCTCCCTCTTGTCGCTGGCCGTAGGCGCCATGCACCAAACGAAAGGCGCGCCAGGCGTCGGCAGAGAGCTCACCGCGCTCGAACTGCGCCAACTTGTCGACGAACACGTCGACCTCGCGCTCGTCGGCAAACGAGAGACGAGCGGGACCGAGAGTGGATTCACGCGGTGGCAAAGTGTTCTCCAGGAACGATGGAACCAGCGAGACGCTCGGCGACGGAGATGACGTCACCGACGACGATGAGGCCCGGGAGCCCCTCGCGATCGGCAGGAATCTCCATGGTGGCGAGCTCGGACAGCGGGCCCGTCCAGCGCCACTGGCGATCCGTGTGCGCGCCCAAGATCAAAGCGGTGCCAGTGGTGGCGGGCCACGCACTTCCCGCAAGGCGCGCGGCGATCTCCGTGCGCGCGGCGAGCGACATCATGAATACCAGGGTCAGCGTGCCCGGCGGCAGGTGGTCGACGGTTGCCTTCCACGCTTCGGCAGGCCGCGCGGTGAGCACGGCGAACCCGGACGCGATGCCTCGGTGCGTAACCGGGATGTTTGCTGCGGCCGGTCCCGCGATCGCGCTCGAGATCCCGGGCACCACCTCGCACGCGATGCCGGCGGCAGCGAGCGTCAACGCTTCTTCGCCGCCGCGACCGAACACGAACGGGTCACCCGCCTTGAGTCGAACGACCTTGCGACCGCTCCTGGCGGCACGGATCAGGGTGGCTTCGATCTCGGCTTGCGGCGTGGACGGCAAGCCCGCGCGCTTGCCGACCGACATGCACAACGCCCGGGGCGCCAGCGCCAGCACGCGCGGATCGACCAGCGCGTCGTACAGCACGATCTCTGCTTCTGCGAGCGCGCGCACCGCCCGCACCGTCAGGAGATCAGGCTCGCCGGGCCCGGCACCGACCAGCAACACCGGGTGGCTCATGCACGCACCCGATCGCGGGCGTACAACGACTGCAAGGCCGTCACCAGCAGCGCGCGACGTTCGCCGTGCGGGATCTCGTCTCGCTTCCACGCGTGGCGCGCAGCTTGGGCGAGCGCTATCCAACGAGCCGCTTCGGCGTCATCGGGCAGGAGCGCCTCGAGCGCCTCTCGCATGAGACCTGCCAGCGCGGGTGCGACGCCGTCGGTAGAGATCGCGATTTGCATTCCTCCACGTCGCAACACGGCAGGGCTTTGCGCCGAAGCGACCGCGGGTTGATCCACCGCGAGCACGAACAAGCCGAGCGCGTGCGCGGACTCCACCACCTCGCGGTTCACCTCGGGTGGCGCGGCGCTCACCACGAAGTGCGCGCCTTCGAGATCGCTCGCGCGGAACGCCCGCGCTTCGCAGCGCCGCGCGAGCCTGCGCACTGCGCTCGAGATCTCGGACGCCACCACGGTGACGTTCGCGCCAGCCTCGACCAGGCTGAGGATCTTCACCAGCGCTACGGCCCCACCACCGACGAGCAGCACGGGTCGATCGACGAGGATCAGGTTCACCGGATACAAGGGTTTGGTCATTTCCCGTGACTCTCTTTGGGGGTTGCGTGCAGCCCGCACTCTTTGTGCTCGGGGTCTTCCCACCACCAACGTCCGGCGCGCACCGATTCACCCGGTTGCACGGCGTGCGTGCAGGGCGCGCAGCCGATCGATGGGTACCCTCGCCGATGCAGCGCGTGTACCGGCACGTCGAGCCGTGCGGCCTCGGCCCACACCGCCTCGTCACTGAGGTCGTAGAGCGGGCTCAACTTGTGGCGGCCGCGCTCATCGCGTTCCACGCGCGCGATGTTCTCGCGCGTGGGGCTCTGGGCACGACGGAGCCCGACCATCCACGCGTCGGCACCGACCAACGCACGGGACAACGGCTCGAGCTTGCGGATCGCGCAGCACGCCTTGCGCTCCTCGACCGACTCGAAGAACGAGAAGGCGCCCTTGCGGCGGTAGAGCGCCTCGACCGCTGCCGCCTACGGAAACACCACCTCGATCGGGAGCGCATAACGATCGCGCAGCCGCTCGAGTTGTTGATAGCTCTCTTCCGGCAGGCGACCGGTGTAGAGCGTGAACACGCGCGGCTTCTTGCCGGTCCTCTGCGCGGCCTCGTCGAGGTGATGCAGCAGGATCGTGTCCTCGATCGCGAGGCTGTGTGCGAGCGCGAGGCGATCGCCAAAGTGATCGGCCGCGGCGCTCACGAAGGCGGCCGGATCGTGCTCCGGAACGTCGTCCCAGGAGGCGGACGTATCATCCGCGATATTGGAGGTAGACTCGATCACCATCTGTCCGTTATACGATAGAGAAGTCCGTTATTACGGACAAGAGGGAACGTGGGGAACAAAACGGGTCACTTGGCCGGTCACCTGGCCGCTCTCGAGTCCGAAGCCATCGAGATCCTGCGGGAAGCCGTAGCCGAACGAGAGCGCCCGGCGCTGCTGTTTTCGGGCGGAAAAGATTCGATCCTGCTGCTGCGCTTGGCAGTGGGTGATTCGTCCGCAGACCGAGGCGTTCCACAACTATCGCGGCCTCGCCGGTCGCGTTGCAGAGGGCAGCGTTCAGGTCGGTGAACGCATCCGCGTGATGCCGACCGGCACGCAGAGCGAGATCGTTCGCATCGAGATCTCGGGCGAAGATCGCGACGTCGCCTACCGGTGCGACTCGGTGATCGTGCACCTGCGCGACGACGTCGATGCCGCGCGCGGCGACCTGATCGCCAGCGCAGCGGCAGCTGCCGACGCCCGTCAATCGCCTGGAGGTCGACGTGTGCTGGTTGTCTCCGAAGGTGCTGCGGCCCGGTGCGCGCGTGGGCGTGAAACACACGACCCGCCGGGTCCGCGGCGTGGTGGAAGAGATCGCCTATCGCCGCGATGTCACCACGGGCGAGCAAGCCCCCAGCACCGAGCTCGGCCTCAACGACCTCGGCGGCCTCCACCTGCAGCTCTCGGAGCCGCTGTGCGTGGAACCCTACTCGCACTCCCGTACGCTCGGGAGCCTGATCCTCATCGACGAAGCCAGCGGCGAGACCCTCGGCGCAGCGATGGCGATCTGACGGCTCGCTCCGTGTTGTCGCCGCCGGTCGACCTCTCGCAGCCATCCCTCCGTCGGGGACGTTAAGTGGCGCTTCGCGCCGACCCACTCGGCGTCGCCTTGGCATCATCGAGACGCGGTGAAAAGAGCCTCACCGCATCTCGATGAGCAGGCTCCGACGCCCCGCCGGAGGGAGGCTACTCGGGTCTCCCTCCGCGCCGGCACTTCGCTTGATGAGTCCGACGCGCTCCTTCACCATTGCGAGAAGGACGGCCGACATGGTGAGCGCAGAGCATTGGCGACGGCAAGGGCAAGAGCAATACCTGGCTGGCGCAAAACTGGTCTTCGGAAATTGGGTCGGGGCTCGACCAGGGCAAGATCACGATCACTGTGAGTTCTGCGGAACCGAGTTTCCACTAATCGAGAAGGATCTGTGAGCCTCCGCTCCCCGACGATCCAGTGCCGTAGCGCGATGCCGTGATCGCGCATAAGGAGAGACGCGGCGCACTTCCAGACCATTCGGGACTGAACCAGGAAAAGTGGATGTCGTCCTGGTGTCCCGGCGGTTCATCTCCACATTTCGTCGTCACGCACGTGCGTCGACGATCGCCTTGTCCGTCGCGATTGCATCGGCCAGATCGCGATCCACGTTCACGCCCGGCCACACGACCGCGCGCTCCACGCGTACGCCTGGGCCGATCTGTGCGTTACGACCGACCACGGCGCCAGGGCCGATGATCGCGCCAGCACCTATCTGCGCACCCGCCCCGATTCTCACCGGTGTCAGGATCCTCGCGGTCGCATCCACGACGGCACTGGCGTCGACGCCGGTGAGCGCGCCTGGTGCGTAGTGTAGCTTTGCTCGACCGTAGAGCGCGTTGAGGTTGCCTTCGAGGTAGCGCTGCGGCGTGGAGTGCTCGTGGAAGTATCCGGCGAGTCGGAGGCTCTCGATGCGGTCGCCTTCCATCAGCGCCGGCAGGTACGCCTGCCGAATCGAGTCGGATTCACCGTCGGTGGGGAGGCGCTCGACGAGGCCGGGTGACAGGATGTGGATGCCCGTGAACATGCACTCGTACGCGGCCGGTCGTTCTTTCGCGGGGTGCGGGCCCTTGCCGATGATGCGGACGACGCGACCGTCTCCATCGGTCTCGATGGCGCCCCACTTCTTCGCGTCTGGCACTTCTTTGAGCAGCATCGTGGCCACCGCGCCCGTGCGTTCGTGACGCTCCCGCAGAGCGTGCAGGTCGGCGTCGATGAGCAGCTTGCCGTTCACCACGAAGAAGTCTTGCGTACCGCCGTGGGTGAGGAAGTCGGCAATCTTCACGATGCCGCCTCCCGTGCCGAGGATCGTTTCCTCTCGCGAATAGAGGAGGGTCGCGCCGAGATCGGCACCGGTGCCCAGCTCGCGCTCGATGAGCTCGCCCTTGTGGTGCAAGTTCACCGCGATCTCGGTGACCCCGTGGCCTACCAGGAGCACGATCGCGTAGCGGATGAGCGGGATGTCGCACACCGGCACGAGCGGCTTCGGTTTCTCATCGGACATCGCGCCGAGCCGCGTGCCGAGTCCGGCGGCCAGCACGAGGGCGCGCAGGGGTTTCTTCGTATCTTGGTTCGACGAGGTCATGGCGTCATCCCGGATCTCTGCGGAGCTGCACGAACTGCCGATCGGACCCGGCACCAATCGCGCGCTCGTAGAACGGCTTTGGTCCCACCCAGGCGATCACCCCTGCCTCGGGGAGACCACGGACCGCGAGGAGGCACTGCAGCAACAGCGCTTCTCCGAGCTGTTTGCCACGATGCGCGGGCAACGTGCCGGCGGGGCCGAACCAACCGAGCCCTTGGTTGTTGCCGTCGGCGGCGGCGAACGCGATCGGTTGATCGAGCGCATCGAACGCGGCGAACAAAGCCTGCCGGGGGCCTTGCGCCGCGTGCTCGGCCTCGGCTGCCCACACCGCTGCGAACTGCGCGCTCACCATCGCGAACACCTTGGCGAGCGCTGCACCTTCGGGACGCCCCACGCGATACCCGCGCTGCGCCGCCTGCGTCACGAGCGCCGCGCTGCGCGCCTCGGTCACGAGCGGATTGCCGTCGATCGTCGCGCGCAGATTCTCGACACGCTCTTTCTCGACGAAGCCACGCGCGAGCAAGAACGCGAGTCCGTCGGTGTAGCGCGCGTCGACCCCGGGCGAGAGGTAGTTGCCCGGGTGATCACCGGCCCGCAACACCCAGTCGGAATGCGCGGCGAACTCGGCCTGCAACAGCTGCGTCGCAATGCCGCGGCGACGATGCGACGCGTCCACTGCCAAGATCTTGACGAAGCGCTCGGCAGACGCCATGACGCCGACCAAGCGCTCACCGTCGAAGGCGCCGGTGGCCCGTCCGCTGCGTGCACCGTCGCTGCCGAAGAGTTTCTCTGCGAGCACCACGTCGATGCGATCGAAAGGCAAGGCGCGCCCGAGCAGGTCCCGCGCCGGTGTCTCGTGGCTGCGCGAAAGCGGAGCAAGCCTCACCATGGGCCCGAACATAGCACCGAGGCGTCGCTCCGCAGGCGAGGCCACCGACACCGACCATCGCGAGACGGGTCAGGCAACGCGGGCGCCGAAGTTCGACCTCACGCATGGTGCCTCAGCACGCCTCTTCGTCGGCTGCGGCAGCGTCCGCGTGGTGGCCGAGGTTGTATTCGGCGACGCCCTTGTTGAACAGCTCGCGCGCGCGAGCCTTGGTCTCCTTGGAGGGAGGAGCCGCCAACGCAGACACTACACTGCCCAAGGCCAGAAGCACCACGAGAGCGACCGTCCAAGCGTTCCGCGTCATCCGTGTGACTTTACCCGACTTCGCCGAGGCTCGTCAGCTCGCTGCCACGATCGACGGTGCCGACGCCACTCGGCTCCGCAACGAAGGCCTACGACATCGCTGCCGGACGTTCTCAGAAAATCGTCGCACAAACCGCTTAGGTGTTTGCAATTTCGGCGTGTTGCAGTTGCTGCGCATGATGCATGATGCGGGCGCATGACCGCTCAGCGCTTGATGGTGTCCGTTGCACTCTGTCTCGCCGCCTGTCACGACGATGGCTTGTCGAGCCAGGGTGACCAGGGCGACCATCTTTACGACGCCAGCGTCTTCGACGACGGCACCGCCAACTGCAAGGCGAACAAGACCCATGCCGCGTGTGCTGCCCAAGCCGGCTGTGTAGCAGACACGTGCACGGCCTGCGTCTGCACTCCGTCCTTCGCCGGATGCCGCGGCATCTCGGACGCGCAAACATCGTGCCCCGCCGTCGGCTGTCCGAGCCCGCAGTGCTGCCACAACAGCAGTGATTGCGGCGGCAGCGGCAACAGTTTCTTTTGCGAGCTCCCGCCTGGGTCCGTTCAGTGCGGCGCCTGCTCGACCGTGCCGGGCACCTGCACCCAGGACGCCGAATGTCCGGCGACGCAAGAAGGCCCGGCCATCTGCGCACCCATCGCCTGCGCCTGCGGCGGCTCGGTCGGGAAGAGCTGCCAGGTCGGTTGCACCAGCGACGACAGCTGCGGCGATGCCCAACGGTGCGGCACCGACCATCGCTGCGCGCCGCGTCCGTGCGACAGCACCTGTGTCGGCAACTACACCTGCAATGCCTCGACCTGCGTCCGCAAGCCTTGCACGAGCGACAGCGCGTGCGCGATCCCCGGTTACTGCGTCAACGGCGCGTGCTCGAAGTTCGTCGGGCAGTGCGTGCAACCGGCGGCCTGAGCATCGCCGGCTTCAATCGCCTTCGGCTTCTTTCTCGACGGGCCTCGCGGCTGCAGGCGGTGGCGCAGGTGCTGGCACCAGACCCACCGCCGGTGCCTCGGGCGTTTCGGCATCTTCGCCGTCCGCTTCGTCGAGGAGGGCACGCGCGGCTTCGTAGGCGCGCTCCACCTCCGCACGTGGCGCCTGCACCGATCCCGACGCCAGCCCGTGCAGGTGCAACGCGAGCCCGACCCACGGGTGGCGCTCGTAGCCCGCCGGGGTCTCGAGATCACACACGCGCGTACCTGACGGGAACGGGTCGTCGCACTTCGCGCTCACCGCGATGAAGCGCCGGCCGCGATCGTCGACGAACGTGAACAGGTTGCCAGCAGGGGCCTTCGGAAAACCGGTGACCTCGACGACGACAGATCGCTTCGGCAGATCAATCGAGCGCACGCGCAGTGTGGCTTCACCACTCGCTTCCGCCGCGCGCTCGATGCGTGAATTGGCGCCATATGGCCCGCGCTTTTTGACCTTCGGCCCCTTGTAGAGCTTCTTGCCCGGCGCGGCAGCCCCGTGCGCAACGGCTCCGCCCCCGAGCAGCGTCGCCAGCGGCACCCCGATTCCGAGCGCCATCAGCAGACGTTGAGCACCGCCAGCCATCCCGCGCAGCCTAGCGCATGACCGAGCGGATGAAAGGGTTTAAACCGCCGCGTCCCGGCGCGCTTGCGCCGTGGTCATCCGACCTGCGGCGAGGTCATCCACTCAGAGTTCTCCTTAGCGGGTAAACGAGACCCCAGCGGGCGGCTAGCCAAGCTGCCATGCCGCGGTCGCCCGGCCTCGCGCTTTCGGGATCTTCGGAGGAACGAGCATCGTACTGAGTTGGCTCACTAGTTGCTCCCTGCGAGACGACACACAGGAGATGGTGCTCATGCGTTTCGATCTCGTCGTTCAGTCATTGATGCTCTCAGGTCTGCTTGTCGCCGGACCCGGCGGTCGTGGCGCCCACGCGGCGACCCGACCGACGAAGACCGCGCTCGTGCAAAAGCGCGGTGTAGCGATCGCAAAGGCCGGTAGATCGACAGGAGATCTGGTGGCTTCTCCGGCGGCAGATCCGCTGGCTTCTCTGGCCAAGCTGGACGCGCTGTTGCCTACACATGCGCTGACTCCGCTGCAGCAGACCCAGCGGTTTCTTAACCTGAGCGCGCGCTTCGAGAGCGAAGTCTGGGGGCGCGATGAGCTGGTCCACGTCCATCGGGCGGTACGCCCCGCCGCTGCGATGCTGCTCGAGCTTGCACAGCCGATGCAGATAGAGGCCGAGGTCGAGCTGGCCGAGCGCTTTGGCACCAAACTCGTCCTTCAAAGATATTCGAATGGCCAAGCGTCCGATGGGACCCACTACATAAGACTGAGGCTAGGGATGATGCACGCCAACGGCGCGGTCGACGACGATGCCTACCGTCGCGATCTCGAGACATTCGGAATCCACGACGAACCGGATCTTCGCCAGTCAATCAACGACGCGGCCTACCGCCTGATGGAAGCGCGCGCGGCCCAGCCGACCGCCGCCAAGGTCCGTCGGTTGCGCTAAACCCGGGCGCGAGCGTGTACGTTCATCGAAAATCTTCGAGGGATTCGGCGACGTCGGGTTCGCCACTGACAAGGAGTGAGTCCCGCCTCCGCGCCTCACAGGCTCAGCGCGTTGCCTGCCACTCGAAGCGCAGCGCCGTGTTGCTGGGATCGTCGCTGCGGATGAGCTGCGATCCGGTCGTACCGAGAATGTGACCCGGCGCATCGATCTGTCCGGAGAGTGAGATCCGGAGCGGTCCCTGGTCGACGTTGTCATCGCTGACAGAGAACGCGATCGGTACGTTGATGCGGAGCGCACACCCGAGCACTGCGCCCGACTTGCTGCCGTCGTTTTTCTTGAGGCGTGGAATGGTGAGCGTCCCGAACACACCCGGGTCATCGGTCGTGAGAATGCCGTAGACGAAGTGACCGATGCCGAGGAAGTCGGTGGCACCGGCTTGCTCGAGCTGCGCTTCAACGAGGATTCGATGGTCGATCGTCGCGGCAATCCCCGCGGAGCCTGCATCCGGCGATGTGGGCGACAGCGTGAGGTGCCACGCACCAGAGACATCGCGCTCGTCACCACAGGCGGCGAGGGACGAGTCGGGACAGCCGGCGAGAAACACCGACGAGAAAACCATCGCCAGCGCGGCGAACGCGATATGCGCGTGCCGCGCCAGCAATTGGGGAGAACTCATCTCATCACCGTCGCGAGCGGGCCGAGTGCAAGGAAGCGGCGAGCAGCGGAGCGAGCGTACGCCTTGGTACGTAAGCGAGCAGCGCAGCCGCTGACGCCGCAATCGGCCCGCGCAGCAGGTGAGGAGGTGAGTTTAGTCGTAGTACTCGGTACCGAGGTGGGTGATGAGGTCCTCGCCGCGGAGATGGCGAAGCGTGTTCTTGAGCTTCATGAGCTGGATGAAGAGATCGTGCTCGGGGTAGAGGCCCGCAGCCGTCATCGGGCTCTTGAAGAAGAACGAGAGCCACTCCTGCGTGCCGTGCATACCCGAGCGCTGCGCGAGATCCATGAAGAGCGCGAGGTCGAGGACGATCGGCGCAGCGAGAATCGAGTCCCGGCAGAGGAAGTCGATCTTGATCTGCATCTTGTAGCCGAGCCAACCGAAGATATCGATGTTGTCCCAGCCCTCTTTGTTGTCACCCCGGGGCGGGTAGTAGTTGATGCGCACCACGTGCGACATGTTCCCGTAGAGATCCGGGTACAGGTGCGGCTGCAGCACCTGCTCGAGCACGCCGAGCTTGGAGACTTCCTTCGACTTGAACGACTCCGGATCGTCGAGGACCTCGCCATCGCGGTTGCCGAGGATGTTCGTCGAGTACCAGCCCTCGATGCCGAGGTAACGCGCCTTGAAGCCGGGCGCGAGTATGGTCTTCATGAGCGTCTGGCCGGTCTTGAAGTCCTTGCCTGCGATCGGAACGCCCTTTTGCTTGGCGAGCTCGTGCATGGCGGGGAAGTCCACCGAGAGGTTCGGCGCGCCGTTGGCGTACGGAACACCCGAGCGCAGCATCGCGTAGGCATAGATCGCCGACGGCGCGATCAGCTCGTCGTTGTTCTTGAGGCCCGCTTCGAACTTCGCCAGGCTCGAGTGAACGTCCGACGGCTCCTTGTAGACTTCCGTCGAGCCGCACCACACGGCGACGAGACGGTCGCAGCCGTTCGTGGTCTTGAAGCGCTCGATGTCGGCCATCAGCTGCTCGGCCATGTCCATCTTGTTGGTGCCGGTCTTGATGAACGTGCCGCTGAGCTTCTTCACGTACGCGGGCTCGAACACACCCGGCATCGGACGGATGCTCTCCATGAACGGACGCACCGCTTCGAGATCGTCCTTGGAGAGCACGCCGGCGTGCTTGGCCGCCTCGTACGCATTGTCCTCGAAGATGTCCCAGCCGCCGAAGACAATGTCGTCGAGGGTGGCGAGCGGCACGAAGTCCTTCACCATCGGCGTGCGATTTTCCGTGCGCTTGCCTAGACGGATGGTGCCCATCTGCGTCATCGAACCGATCGGCTTGTGCAGCCCTTTGCGGATCGACTCGACACCGGCGATGAAGGTGGTCGCGACCGCGCCCATTCCGGGGAGAAGAACGCCAAGCTTGCCCTTGGCGGGACGGATATCGGTGCCTTTTGCGATGGGTGCCATTCTCGGATTTACCTCGTTGTGACCTGTAACCGGGGAAACGCGGCGGAACATAGTCGCGTGCTCGAGAGATAGTCAAGCAAGGCGCTCGCCAGGTTGCCCGGTACGCTATTTCGAGGGTTTACCGAGGACGAGAAGGACTGGAGCGTGGAGAACCAGACGGTGTGTCAGGCTTCCATCAGTTGGCCGTGTTGCAGCCGCGCTACTCGATGCGCGTCCAGGTCTTGCCGTCGTACGTGAAGATGTCCTTGCCACCGATGGACCACAACGCATCACGGGAGATATCGAGCATCCCGAACGTCGTCGGTGGATCCTTCTTCGGCAGCGCGACCGGCACGAGCGTGCTCCCGTCGTGGCGCAGCACGCCCTTGGTGGTGCACACGTAGAGCTGGTCCTTCCACCAGCGCAGGCCCGTGATGGCCTCGGTGGTGCCGCTCGTGAGCTTCTCCCACTCTTCGCCGCGGCCCCGCACCAGCGTGCCTTTGTCCCCTGCAGCGTACACCTTAGCGTCGCTGGCGCAGGTCACTTGCGTGAGGCGCTCGGTCACCGGGCTGGTGCGCATCTGCCAACGCTGGCCGTCCCACTGCCAGATCTCGCCGCGCAGACCGACAGCGTAGATCTCGGTGGCGGTGAAGCCATCGAGCGCCTCGAAGCCGATGCTGCTGTGGCTCGCCACGTTGCGCTTTTGCGACGACAGCTGCTGCGGCTTCGCGCGCACGCGGGTGCGCTCACCGGCAGGCTTCTTCTTCTCGGGCTTCTCGCTCTTGTCCGGAACGGCCGCCTTCTCGAGGCTCTCGGGCCGCGCCCCCGCATCGAGCGCTTCCCAGCGGCTCGGACCTTTGCGCCGATACACCTGGCGATCGCTACCCACGGCGAGCACTTGCCCACCGATCGCGCGAATGCAGCAGAGCGGACCTCGCGACGCCGGGCCTTCGTCACCCTTCACGATGATCTCTTCGCGTTCCTCGCCGCCACCTTTGAGGAAGATCTGTCCGGCGTCGCCGAGCGCGATGAGCTGGATCATATCGCCCGGGATCGCGGCGACGCTCACCGTCGGCCACTCGCGCGAGCCACCGTCGACCCACTCACCGTTGCGGTAGGTCAGGAACGACGAGTAGGGAACACGCTCGGAAGCGGTCTCGTCGTCGTGCGTGACGAAGAACGCGAGAACGTCGTTCGCGACTGCGCCGGAGAGGAACGTGTATTGATCGGTCCAATTGCGAGGCATGGCGGCGGGCCGACCTTATCACAAACCTGTCGTGGCTCGGTCAGCTGCCGGCAACCAGGTGCGGATCTGCTCGATCAGCCATGGTCCCGCATCGAGAGACAGGTCGTGACCCGCCGTCGGATGCTCGTGCAACGGAGCCCCCCACGTCTCGGCAATCGTGCGCGAGCACGAGGGCTCCACCAGCTTGTCGCCGCCGCCGCACACGATGAGGTGCGGCACCGGCGGCGCGTGCCGTGGCGGACGAAAGCGCGCCGCGGCCAAGAGCTGGCGCACCGCGTTCTCTTGCGACACGGGGCGCGCGCGCGCGATGCCCGCCCACCTTGCTGCGACGGCCTCGTGCACCTCGGTGCGGTTGGAGGTGAGCGCGAGCTGCGCGCGCTCGCGGCGCACGGGATCGCGCTCGCGCAGCGACCCGAAGATGGTGCGCACCGCGGCCGCTCGCAGTCGATGGTGCGGAGCACTGTAACCGCCGAAGCTCGTATTGATGAGCACGATCCCCGCCAGCGACGAGGCATATCGCATCGCCCAGTCGCACGCGATCATGCCGCCGAGCGACAGCGCGAGGAGCTGGGGGGGCGCGCTGCAGACCTTGACCGCCTCCGCATGCATCGCGTCGGTCATGGCCGCGATGGTGAGCGGCGTGCGCTCGAGGTACTGGTCGCCGTTGCCGGGCACATCGAAGAAATGAACGCGCGTCTCGGGAAACGCCGTCTGGAACTCGTGGACGAACTCGCCCCAGTGCGCGGCTTCGCGCACGAGGCCACGGATGAAGATCCATTCGCTCACGAGGCCGACCACTCTAGCGCAACTCCCCCACCACGCGCACATCCGCTGAATTTTTCGACGCCATCAAAACCGAAACGGCTACTCCCTAGTCTCGACTTGAGCACTTTCGGACCGAGCCGTCGCGTCGCGAGGAGCCTCGGCAGCGACGAGCGACGAGGGAGAATACTGGTGAGCGAGGAAGCCGACGAGGCCCCCAGCAGCGAAGGCGAAGGGAGAAAGTGCTCAAGTCGAGCCTAGTGACCCCTCTCATCAGGAGCCGAGCCATGAAGTTCAAGCTTCCCACGCCACTGCTCTTCAGCACCGCACCCGTGCGTGCGTGCCGAGGACACCGCAAAAGCGGAGTCCTTGCCCCTGCCGTTACCGCGTGTTAGATCCAACGCCAGTCACTTAGCGGCGAGTCCCAAGTTATTCCGATCACCTATGGGGCCGGGCTCAAAGAACAGGAGACCGGCAACCGGCAACCGGAAATGTTCGGAGTAGAACCGCTCGTGTCGTCGATGACGCTCTGAAAAATTTCAGAATTGCCTGTCGCCTGTTGCCGAAACAGACGAATCGCGAAGCGAGATTGATCACTTGGACTTAAGTGATC
>JAYUBF010000161.1:0-5778 GCA_043741435.1 Myxococcales bacterium | reverse complement strand
CCCACGGGGCCCGCATTGACTCGCCGATGACCGGAGGACTACGCTTGAAGGCTCGCCCCTCGCCCTACAAGTACGTGGCGAGATGCAGGTCTCCATGGCCAACCCCACTGCCTCCAGCGACGCCGGCCACGTGTGGAGCGGAGATCTGTCCCAGACCCGGGTGACGCACCTCTATGCTGCGTTCCACTCGTTGCGATTCACCGGCCGCCTCGACCTGCGCGATGAAAACCACTCCGCGCAGGTGGTGTTCCTCGGCGGAGATCCCGTCGAGATCTCCGGCGGCGACACCCAGGCCATCTCGCTGTGGAACGTGGGGTTGTTCCGCGCGATGCAAAGCCTACCCAACCTCGCGGGCGAGCTCACCGGACAGATCGACCAGACGGGCTCGCTCGCCGTCACCAAAGCGCCGCGGCTGCTCGCATGGGTCTCGGAATATCGACTGACCTGCGATCTCACCATCGAGCGACCCGGCGAGCAGGCACTCCTCGTCTTCAAGAACGGACAGCTCGAATCGGCGATCGTGAACGGCCAGCCAGAGCTCGCGGCACTGGCGCGCGTGCAGATCTGGACCGACGGTTTTTATCGCGTGCACCTGCGGCCGCTGTTCCAAGGCGGTGTCATCTCGCTCAAGCCGGCAATGGAGGGTGGTGCTGCCCCCGAAGGCCGCGAGTTCGACGTGTCGCGCTCCATCCCACTCGATCTCAAGCGACAGGCCCAGCTCCACTCGCCGCAGATGGGCATGGTGACGGTGCAAAAGCCCGTCGACGCCTCCATCGAGGCGGAGCGCTCGTCGCAGCAACCCGCGCTGCCACGCATCGCGAGTGGAACCGATCCGGTGGTCCCGATCTCCCCTCGTCCGCGGGCGCCCACGCCGTTGCGGCGCGATTCCGCGCGCTGGCCGTGGGTGGTGTTGCTCCTGCTCGCGCTCGTCGGCGGCGGCGTCGGTACCGCGTACTTCTTGCACCTGCCTCCATTCGCGCCGCTCCACACGGGCTTGCTCGACGCGCTCTCGGGCGGGAACAAGCCGGTCGCCGCTGCTGACAAGCCCGTTGCCGCTCAGGCCGATCTGCGCGAAGCGGTGGCTGCGGAGCAACCGGATCTCGCGCAGCCTGTCGAGAAGCCACACCCTGTCGACCCGAAGGCGCTCGAGCCGAAGAGCAACGATCACGGTAAGACCGCGACGCCTCCGCCGGTCGCGAGCATGTCGGTGGACGAGCGCCTCGTGCAAAAGGGTCGCTTCTTGCTCATCGACGGGCACCCGCACTCGGCGCTGTCGTTGTTCCGCAAGGCCGAGCAGGTCGCGCCGGGCAACGCGCTCGCCAAGACGCTGCAGCTGCAGGCGATGGGCAAGCTCGGTCGCGCGGAGATCTCGATCGAGGGGAAAGGCCGCGTCAACGTCGACGGCAAGGACTTCGACGCACCGAAGAAGCTCAGGACGCTCGCCGGGCCGCACGCGATCGACAGCGGCAACGGCCCCGAAGAAGTGACGCTGAAGAAGGGCGAGCGTAAGAAGCTGCACCCGCGCTCGTGATCCCGCGCGCCTGGTCGTGCACGGTGTCGTGCGCGGTGGTGATCGCGTTAGCCAGCCCCGCGCCCGCCGCGACGCCGGGGGTGCGCTACACGGTGTCACTGGCCGATGCCACGCGCAGCGCAGGGTCTGCCGACGTGCAGGTCGACATCGATCACGCTCCGGCGTCACTCGCGCTGCACTTTCTGCCGTGGCTCCCGGGAGCGTACGAGCTGCGCTCGTTCGGTCGCGAGGTGCGGGGCGTGACCGCGCTCGACGGTGCGGGCAAGCCGCTGCGGGTTCGACGCGAGGGCGTGGGTGACTTCACGGTCACGGGCCACCCTGCCGCCTCGTCGGTGCGGGTGCGCTATCGCATCGCTGCCAGCTTGCTCAGCGACGACGGCGCCGACCTGAGCGCAGAGCACGCCTACTTCAACCCCGGTGCGCTGCTGCCGCAAGTCGCGGAGCTCACGGAGCAACCGCACGCCCTGCGCATCGTCGATCTGCCACCGGGGTGGCAGGTGCACTCTGCACTCACCACTGGGGAGAGAACGTGGTCGGCGCCGAGCTACGAGCAACTCTGCGATGCACCGGTGGAGGCCGCCGCCGCAAGCCGCGTCACGCCGCTCCACCGAAACATTGCCGGCGCGCGCTTCGACGTGATCGTCGACGAAGAAGGTGGGAGCGCACCACAGCTACCGCCGCAGGCGCTCGACGATCTGAGCCGCATCGTCGAGGCCGAGCGCGCCTTGGCCGGGCCTCTTCCCTTCGCGCGCTACCTGGTGCTCGTTCACCTGTCGGATCGCGGGGGTCGCAACGTCGCGCTCGAGCATGCAGCGTCCGCCTCGCTGGTGCTGTCCGGCGATCTCGCCACCAGCGAGGGCTACGCGGCGCTGCTCCACATGCTCGCGCACGAGGTGTTTCACGCGTGGAACGCGCGCCGGCTCGTGCCGCGAGCAGCGGCCTCGCAGCCGCTGCAGACCAGCGCCGCGTTGTGGATCACGGAAGGTCTCACCGAGCACGTCGCGGTGGTGGCGCAACGTCGGGCTGGCATCTTGTCGGCGACCGCGCTCGAGGAAGTGTTGTCGGAGGCTCTCACGCGCGCGCATCTCGCCGAGCGCGCCGAGCTCTCGCTGTCGGATCTCTCGCTGCTCGCCGGCTCACCCCCGACGGTATTGGCCACTGATCCCGACGGCTACTACGCGGTGGGGCACGCGGTCTCGCTGGCGCTCGTAGCCGAGCTCCTGTCGCGCAGCCAGGGACGGGTGGGTCTAGCGCAACTACTCGCCGCGTTGCTGCCACCGGCCGCCGGAAGTCCGCGCACCATCGACGTGGCCGAGCTGGCACGCGTCGCCGATTCATTGGTGCCCGGGACAACGCCTGCGTTGTCGTCGGTGCTCGAGACCTGGGTGAACGCGCCGTTCTCGTTGCAGCGCTTGCTTCCGTCGTTGCAGCGTGCGGGCCTCACCGTGCGCATTGAAGCATCACGTGGCGCCGACACGAGTGCGTTGATCGACGGTGACGCGCCGATGCTGCGCGCGTTGCCACCGGGCGGCGCCTGGCATCGCGCCGGTGCTCGGGCTGGGGATCGCGTGCTCACCGTGGGTGGGCTCGCAGCCACGCCCGCATCGATCGCACAGCTGGCGACCGGTCACGCGGTGGTCGGAAAGCCGATCGCGGTCGAGCTGGAGCGCCTCGGTGCGCGCTTGCATCTCTCGCTGCTGCCGAGAGCGCGGCCCGCGATCGTGGCGGTGGATGGCACCGCACGCGGAAATGCGGTCGCACGCAAGCGCTTGCTCGGTGGCGATTGATCTCAGTTTGACCTTATGGTGCGGGTCATGCGCATCGCATTCCCCGCCTGTCTCGTGCTCGCCGCTTGCGCGGGAACGTCGACCCACCCGGAACCCACGCCCAAAGCTGGAACGAGCCACACCATGACGAAGTACCCCACGAGCACGCGCGGCGAAGTCGTCGACGACTATCACGGCACGAAGGTGCCCGACCCGTATCGTTGGCTCGAGGATCCGTCCACCCCCGAGACGCGCGCGTGGATCACGGCGCAGAACCAGGTCACGTTCGACTATCTCGGCAAGCTGCCAGGGCGCGCACGCTGGAATGCGCGCCTCACCGAGCTCAACGACTACGAGCGGTACTACACGCCCGTGCGTCGCGGCCCTTGGTACGTCTATGCGCACAACGACGGACTTCAGAACCAGCCCGTCTACTACAAGACGCGAACGCCGGCCGGCGCGCCGGAGCTGCTGCTCGACCCGAACGCGCTCGCGAAAGACGGGACGGTGTCCATCAACAGCGCCACGCTCTCCGACGACGGCGCGCGCTTGGCGTATGCATTGTCGACGGCCGGATCGGATTGGGTGGAGTGGCACGTGCGCGACGTGGCGACCAGCAAGGATCTGCCCGACGTAGTGAAGTGGTCCAAGTTCTCCGGCGCCGCCTTCACGCACGACGGGAAGGGCTTCTTCTACAGCCGCTATCCCGAGCCGAAGGCCGGCTCGGCGCTCGAGGACGCGAACTACTATCAACAGCTCTGGCTGCACAAGCTCGGCACCACACAGGCCGAGGACGCGCTGGTCTACGAGGACAAGGTCAACAAGACGCGTGGCGTGAATGGCTCGCTCACCGAGGACGGGCGCTACCTCGTGCTCTCGATCTGGGAAGGCACCGATCGTCGCTCCCGCCTCTACTACAAGGAGCTATTCGGTAAGAACAAGAAGGTGGTGCGCCTGCTCGACGCCTTCGATGCGGCCTACAACTTCGTCGGCAACCACGATGGCACGTTCTTCGTGCACACCGATCTGGCCGCGCCGCGGGGACGCCTCATCGCGATCGACCTCGCCAATCCGGATGTCAAAGCGTGGCGCACGCTCATCGCCGAGGGCCCGGACAAGCTCGAGGCGGTGAGCCACGTAGGCCACGGCTTCGTCACGCACCGCTTGCACCAGGCGGCCTCAGCCGTGGCGTTCCACGCCGAGAGCGGCGAGCACGTGCGCGACGTGGTGTTGCCCAGCATCGGTAGCGTGGGTGGCGTCGACGGGCGCGTCACCGACACGGAGACGTTCTACTCGTTCTCGTCGTTCACCACACCCGCCACGATCTACCGTCTCGATCTCACCACCGGGGTCTCGACGCTGTTTCGTCAGCCCAAGCTGAAGTTCGACCCGACGCAGTACGAGACGCAGCAGGTGATGGTGACCAGCAAGGACGGCACGCAGGTGCCGATGTTCCTGGTCGGCAAGAAGAGCATGGCGAAGACCGGTGACGTGCCCACGTATCTCTACGCGTATGGCGGCTTCAACATCAGCCTGACGCCCGAGTACTCGACGAAGGTCACCGCGTGGATCGAGCGCGGCTACTTGTATGCGCAACCGTCGCTGCGCGGCGGCGGTGAGTTCGGCGAGGCGTGGCATGCGGCCGGCATGCTCGACAAGAAGCAGACCGTCTTCGACGACTTCGCGGCGTCGGCCGAATGGCTCGCGAAGAGCGGCTACACCAAGGCTTCACGCATCGCGATCGGCGGCCGCTCCAACGGTGGTCTCCTCGTGGGCGCCAGCATCACGCAACGGCCGGACCTGTTCGGCGCCGCGCTCGCAGGCGTGGGCGTGATGGACATGCTGCGTTTCCACAAGTTCACCATCGGTCACGCGTGGGTGAGCGAGTACGGCTCTGCCGACGACCCGGCCCAGTTCGCGACGCTCCACCACTACTCGCCTCTGCACAACCTGAGGCCTGGGACGAGCTATCCACCGACGATCATCGTGACCGGCGATCACGACGATCGTGTGGTGCCGGCGCATTCCTTCAAGTTCGCCGCCGAGCTGCAGCACGCGCAGACCGGACCGAACCCGGCGCTGATCCGCATCGACGTGGCGACGGGACACGGTGCCGGCAAGCCGCTGACGAAGCAGATCGAAGAATCCGCCGACTGCTTCGCCTTCCTGGCGCACGCGCTCGGCGCCGAATAGTTCGCTAACACTACTGCGGGTATCCCTCCCGTCGCCGTCGCTGCTGCGGGCCCCGAAAGCTTCCTCTCTCGACCGTCAGTTACCGCCGGTAGCTTTCTTGCTCGTTCGTTGCTGTCGGGGCTCCTCGCGACGCGCCGGCTCGGTCCGGGCTACCCGCAGTAGTGCTACGAGGTGGCAACGACCCTGACACCTCGCCATTGATCTCAGCGGCTGCAAACGATCGATCTCAAAGACTTTTTCGCAACAACGACTGTTTCCTTCGTACCCGAGACGATTGCTCGTTGAGCG
>JAYUBF010000160.1:0-1696 GCA_043741435.1 Myxococcales bacterium | reverse complement strand
TCCTTCGTACCCGAGACGATTGCTCGTTGAGCGATCTGATTTCACGACGTTATGCCGTCTGATCTTTGCCGCGTTGCGACATGTGACTAATGGCGAGTATCGCAGGGGGGGGGTGAACGACTACAGGCGGTGCTTTGCTGGTGTCTACTGACCCGGCCGCGAGGTCTGCCGTGCAGCTCCGCGGGGCTACGTCGTGAGCGGCAGCAGTGACAGCGACGGCAAGGCGGCGCGCCGGTCATCTTCGTCAGCGACTTCTGCCCGGCGGGACGCAGGTTCTAGGATGGCCTCCCGCAGACGAGCCCGTGCATCGTGGATGCGCCACGCCACGGTGCCGGGAGGACAACCGAGGATGACCCCGGCTTCCTCGTGCGACATGCCTTGCAGCGCGACCAGCACCACCGTCGAGCGAAGCGTGGGCGACAGCTGATCGAGCGCGGCCACGAGGCGGGTGTAACTCTCGCGCAGCTCGGCCGCGCGGCGCGGATCGCCGTAGGAATCGACGGAGATGGCGGCTTGCACACGTGGGTCGTCGAGCGTGACGTCGTGTCGCCGCTGGCTGTCGCGCTTGCGATTGAGCGCGCGGTTCACTGCAATGCGGTAGAGCCACGTGAAGAACTGGCTGCGGCCTTCGAAGGCGCCGAGCTGGTGGTAGGCGCGCAAGAAGGCTTCCTGCGCCACGTCGTCCGCTTCGGCGCAGGAGCCGGTGAGGTGGAGCGCGAGCGCGTAGATGCGTGGTCGAAAGCGCTCGACCAGCGCGCCGAATGCCGACTTGTCGCCCGCGCGTGCGCGTTCCACCAGCGCGTCCACCTCGAGGAGCTGTGAGGGGGTGGGCTTGGAACGGTCGCTTGCGGATGTGCTGCGCGCGGCCATTTGGTCTTCTACTCCCGGGGACCGACTGCTTGGGTCGATCAGCCTATCGTTGTGAGAAAGGCTTACGCGCGGGACGTGCTCGTCGATCTGTACGCGATGAACCTGTACGCGATGAACGCCCCTCGGGCCAGCGGTGTCGGCGCCAGGCACACGTGCGAAGGGCGAGGGCGCGCACCGGTGCTGTCCGCCGGCCCATGCGCAATTGGCTCTGACCGATCTGCCCACTGCGCTCAGGCTCATCCGGAGCGACGACTTTCACTTCACGTGATCGAGTAGGCTCATGTGGTCTACGACCCTGCTCTTGCCTAGGGTCGGATCGGGAATGCCGGCGGTCTTGTCATAAATCTTCACCCCGCGCGCATCGAACACTTTGTGCGAATCTCGCCGTTCGGCCGCTTCTTCTGAATCGTCCGCGAGCCGTCTTTGGCAGTGACGATCGAAACCTGGCGCATTTTCCAGGGCAGCGAGCTTTTCGCGTGCAAAAAAACGGCCGTATGCCCACCCGGGTTATTGACGTAACTCCACCGGCTCGTTCTCGGTGTCTGTTTGCCACTCACAAACTCGGCAGCGGCGTCGCGACCTGTGGCCATCGTGGTGAGGAACAGCAGGGCGACGACGATCATTTTGCGCATGGGATGCTCCAAGAACACAACGCTTCTTGGGGAGTTACTTCAGCAAGATGTAATTGCTCAATCGCTCGGGGCGCGGGCGGGGATCGAAAAAGAGAAGAAAATCTTGACAGGAGCGCAGCGGGGATCTGAATAGGAGGATCTACCCGAATGACAAAGACCGCGAGATCGCGGAGCTGAAGCAGCGCGTAGCGGCG
>JAYUBF010000159.1:0-17554 GCA_043741435.1 Myxococcales bacterium | reverse complement strand
ATGGAGAAGAAGGTCGCGTGACCGTCGTGCTACACAGGATCGGCAACGCCCACCGGAAACTGCCCGCTCCCAATTTCCACATCAAACGGGACACGACCATTCGTCGGTGACCGGACTCTTACGCACAGATGCTGCGGGCAGTGGCGGCTCTGCTATCCGACCGCTAGCTTGATCTCTTGTCGATTTGGTTGTGCGAGCATTGCGCGTAGGTAATCCGCCGTATCGCTCGTGCCATTCATTGCATCACGCGCGAGAGATGCAATCGCTGCATACAGCGCCCGTCCCGGATGCGCCTTGCCGTTCTCCCATTCAGAAATGCGAGCGCGGTCTACGCCGAGCAGGGTAGCAAGTTGGGAGCCGGTGAATCCGGCAGCAGACCGAAGCCACTTCAGGCTTTCAGGTCCATCCACACCGTGATCGATTAACCACCGGGCCACGGCCTGCTCGAACAGCGCGACAGCATCTGCGGAAACCATTTCCTTGCCGGGGAAACCTGCTGACGCGGTTACCGGTAGATCGGCCGTAAAGGTCAGCGTTCCAACTCGAATGCTTATCGTCTTGGTTTTCATCGCTTCCTCCTTGGAGCCATACCGGAGACGTCGATCTTGTCGCTATCGAAGTACACACAGAACTCCACTTCAACCGAGACGACCGTAAACTGCGGGCCGACGAACGTGCAGGAAATGGCGTCGTTCATTGCTTCCACGATGTACATTCTCGAGTAGCCGCCGAATACCATGTCAGGGTCTAGCGCACCTAGGCTGCGGAATGTCGCCTTTCGGAGTCGCTCCAGCGCCTCCTCGTTCGTCATAAGTCTAGCCTAGCAAGGTGTTGCGGAAACCGCAAGTGTGGACTCCCCATCGAAGGGCTCTACTCGCCAGTGCGCGCGTCTGGATCCGTGGTGGCCCACTTGGGCAGGGCGCAGTGGCGGCACTTCTTGCCGCCCGGCTCGAATACCTCTACGGGCAATCGCCAGAGCGAGCGTATACGGGTCCCGGTAAGCGCGACTTCATGGCCCGTGGGGAGGTCGCGGACCTAGATTGGGCGGTGGGCGAGAGTGGGCCGGAGGGCTGCGAGCAATTTCTCACCATGACGCGCTCGCGCTACCTACGTCTCGCCGGCAAGGTGCGCGAGACCAACGACAGCGATCCACGCAGTGTTCTCGTAAAGGACCGCGCGGTGGGCATCTCGCTCATCGATCGGGGCCCCGACGCGGGCCGCTACCGCGTGCGCTACAAGAGCGGCCGCTGGTCCGTCGGCGACAAGGTGGTGCTCGCAACCGGCCCCAAGCTGCGCGACGGCGTAGACCTGTTTCCAGAGGCCGGCGAGCTCGAGCTCATCAAGGGAAGATTGCCGAGTCGCAAGGGTAGCAGTTCCCTCGGCAAGCGCGTGCGTGGCGAGGACATCTATCAAATCGGCGCCGCGTTGGGCGTGGACGTGGTCGACCGCGACGAGCGCTATGACACCGCAGAGAACGCTGCATCCGTGTTCAATCTCCGCGACCGCGATATCGCGATCGCGGAGGGCTACCTCGCCAGCGGGGAACGCCTCAAGAGCACGTTGTCCGGCATGCCGAACGAGGAGAAGCCCATCATCAAGGCACCCGCCGCGCAAGCGTGGCAGGGCGCGCGGCTCCCCCGACGCCAGAACGATCAGGCGCTTGCTCGCATGGTCCCTACCGCGTCGCGCTTGCTCATGCTGAAGAGCGGCATCGCCGACGTGTTGTCGGGCTTCCGCTTCCCTGGTCGCGGCAACGTGAGCGTGCGCGCGAAGCGAGATGGGCACGGCGTCTTCGTCGAGATCCTAGGCGTCTCACCCGAAGATGCGCGTGCGATCACCTCGGTCATCGAGTCTGATCGCGACCTGGTCCACGAGCTCTACGGGGCAACGGAACGGCGAGCCTCGATCGGCTTCGAGGTCGAGGTGCGCAAAGGCGGGAGCACCGACCGCCTCGACTTCATCAGTCTCCCCACGATGCGGTTGAGCTACTGAAGACGTTCCGGCGCTGTCGTCGACGCCGCGCCAGAAGACCCATTACCGCGACGAGACGCCAACCCAGCGCACACCGCCCGGCGACTCCTTCGCGCAGAACGAGGTCGTGCTGCTGCTCAACGCGCTCGCTTACAACGTCGTGCACGCGGTGCGCATGATGATTGCCAGCGCCACCGGTGAGGGATGGAGCCTGCAACGTGTGCGCGAGCGCGTCCTCCGCGCGCCTGCTTCTCCATGGTCGCCGCGCCGTCCTCATCATCAAACAGGCCGCAGCTTCGCTGTGGAACGCGCTGTGGTCGCGGCTCCGCCTGCTCCGGCTCCCCGAAACCTGAGCACCCCGCGCCGTCGCTGGTCATCGTCTTTACGTGCCATCGTGAGCGCGTGTGACCAGCTATGACCCTACGTCGCCATTTTTCGCCATCGTGATCGTTGGGTCGGCCTCAAGTGATCGACATCTCTCCCTCAGCGTTGGCGCCGATCGCCATCCACCACTGCAGACCGCCCCTGACCATACATCTGCCGATTTTTCGACCTCGCAATACGCTCTCAGCGTCTAGCCTGAAGTTCCCGACAGTTTTTCCGTGAATGTCGAATAATCCTCCTCGGATAGCAAGCAAATGCCGTACCAAATGTACCCATGTAAATGACTTGACATATGAGTCGGTGGTAATGTAATTCGGTAGTCATGCACATCGACGTCGTGCCGAACCGCAATTCTCCTCCCGCCGTCTTGCTCCGCGAGTCCTTCCGCGAAGGCAACAGAGTCCGCAAGCGCACGCTCGCGAATCTCTCCGCGCTCTCCGGCGATCAGGTCGACGCGATTCGCAGAGTACTCAAGGGCGAAAAGCTTGTGCCGGTCACCGAGCTCTTCGAGACGGTCCGCTCGTTTCACCACGGTCACGTGCAAGCCGTTCGCACTGCGATGACTCGACTGGGCTTCGAGTCGCTCCTCGCTTCACGCAGCTGTCGCGAGCGCGACCTCGTCGTTGCCATGGTCATCGCGCAGATTCTCGAACCCGATAGCAAACTGGCCACGACTCGCTGGTGGCAGACCACCTCGCTTCCGGCCACCCTCGGTGTCGTCGACGTCACCGAGGACGATTTCTACGAAGCTCTCGATTGGCTGGCGACGCGCAAGGACCACATCGAAAAAGAACTTGCCGCTCGTCACCTCAAAAATGACGGTCTCGTGCTCTACGACCTCACCTCCAGCTATTTCGAGGGCAAGACCTGCCCGCTTGCTCATCTGGGTCACAACCGCGACGGCAAGAAGGGCAAGCTGCAGGTCAACTATGGTCTCCTCACCGACGCGCACGGCTGCCCCGTCGCGGTCTCCGTCTTCGACGGCAACATCGGTGATCCCAAAACCTTTCTGCCGCAAGTTGAAAAACTGCGCGACTCCTTCGGCATCCAGAAGGTGGTGCTCGTCGGCGACCGCGGCATGATCTCGCAAAAGCAGATCGACGCCCTTGAGCAGCTCGATGGTGTCGACTGGATTACCGCTCTCAAGACCGGCGCCATTCGTAAGCTCGTCGACGCTGGAGCCATCCAACTCGGACTCTTCGATGAGCGCAACCTCTTCGAGCTGACCCATGGCGATTTTCCCGGTGAACGCCTAGTCGCCTGCCGCAACCTAGAGCTCGGCAAGCTGCGCGCGCACAAGCGACAGTCACTGCTCGACGCAACCGTCAAAGAGCTCGATAAGGTCCGCGGCATGATCGCGCGCGGTCGGCTCAAGGGCAAAGACGCCATCGGCGTGCGCGTCGGCAAGGTCATCAACAAGTACAAAGTCGCAAAGCACATCTGCATCGCTGTCGGCGAGAACGAGCTCACTATTTCGCTCGACGCCAACAGCATCACGAAAGAGGCGGCGCTCGACGGCATTTACATCATCCGTACCAGTGTCGCCACGAGCCGCCTGAGCTCCGACGATGTGGTCCGCAGCTACAAGTCGCTCAGTCAGGTCGAACGTGCTTTTCGCTCGATCAAAACGGTCAACCTAGAAGTACGTCCTATCCGTCACCACCTCGAAAGTCGAGTCAAAGCCCATATCTTTCTCTGCGTGCTCGCCCAGTACGTCGTTCATCACATGATCGAAGCCTGGCGTCCCTTGCTCTTCTGCGACGAAGACCAGGCCAAAAAGAAGACCCGTGACCCTGTCGCACCGGCCCGACGCTCGTCCGCGGCCCTGGATAAGGTCGCATCCAAGACCCTCGACGATGCCTCCCCCGTCCACAGCTTCCAGACGCTCCTCAAGCAGCTCAGCACCATCGTACGCAACGTCTGTCGTGCACCCGGTGCCTCCGATGACGCCCGCACCTTCGAGGTCACCACCACCCCGTCGCCCGAACAACAACGCGCCTACGACCTCCTCGAGGTCATCACGATGTAGACAGAAACCTGCACTGCTTTTTTAAATTATCTTGCCGATTCAACGCGGAATTTCGCCAAAACGCGGCGGGAACTTCAGACTAAAGTCAGGCGGGCCGATGTCTCACGTCACGTTGGCAGAGAGGGCCGAGCGCAGACAAGATCGCCTCCGGCACAATGGTCTGCGTACGTGCTCGTCGTAGTTGCGGCTCTCCGCCCACAGCGTCTCGAGGGCGCGATGCCGCGCATCCCGGTCGACAGTCGAGCGCGTGGCGCACGCAACGACGCAAAGCAGCCCGCGAATCACGGCGTCGCTGCGCGCATTCGGTCGAACACGGTCACGTGCACGGCGGTCGAACCGGGAGCGCTGTAACCGAATTTGGCCGCGGGCTCGACGGACACGGATCGACCTGGGGAGCCCGCCGAATCGCGCAGCTCGCTGAAAGCGGCGTTGCCGCGTTTGGCCCACTTGTCCTGATCCTCGACGAGCACCCCCTGGCTACGCTCCAGCCATCCCAACACTGAAGGTCGGAGATCCCGGGCCATTCCATGCACCGCGTCGAACACCCCTTCCGAGCCCTTGAGCAGGACGGCCTGGGGTCCCAGCGCATCCACCGCCTTCCACCACCACGTGTTCTTGAACGCTCGCGCTGGACCCCCGTGGAGAACGTGTGAATTGCCGAGCGCGGCCTGCACGTGGATGTACCGCCGCAAGGGTGTGCCTGGCCCCGCGTCGAATTCGACGACCGCGTGGACCGCGCCGCTCGGCGCAGGGGCTGCTTCGTGGGCGCGATTCTGGTCGCGCGGGTGAGCGATCACGTCGTCGTCCTCGATGAGCTGAACCTTGCGGAGGCGAAAGCCGGGGATCGCATCGGCCAACGCGCCGATCACCGCGGGACCGACGTGCCCCATCTGGTCGACGTCGCCGAAATACGAGAAGTTGTACGTGCCTACCTTGGCGTAGGAGATCTTCCCGCGGCTGGCCGACGGGACGAAAGGGTGGTTGTCGATGCCGATGATGGTCGTCGCTTCGGGAAACAGGTGTATCGGCGTTCCCGCGTCGTAACCGCTCATCGGGTACAGCACGACCTTGCTGGGCGGCAACGGCCCCAGCTTGTGCTCTGCGTCGCCGCGTAGCTTGCGAATCACGCTGGGCGCGAGCGGTTCGCCGGATTCGATAAGGTCATCCATGCCGATGTGGATCTTGCCGTTCTGCTTGAAGTTGGCGACCGGCATCTGCCGCACGCGTGCAGTCGGCGGGAGCTCGACGGCAACGTGGCCAATCGCGAGGGTCTTCGTGTCGGGCTTCGTGTTCCGGGCGATGAGGGGCGCGTTCTTCGCGACACGCCGGCCCGTGTACCACTGCGTCCGCGAACGCTCCATTGCGTGCGCCGCAGGCCGAGCGGCGACGGCCGGTTGGCTCAGGAGGAGGGCGAGCAGCAGGCCGAAGGTGAGCGTCATGTAGCTCGATGCTGCAAGCGGTGGACCACCCGAGCGGCGCTCAACACTATGATTTTCCTAGATTGCACCGACGCGATCGGGGACCGCTGGCGACCCCGCGGGGTCACTCGTCCCCTTGTATGTTGGTTGTGGAGACGCCAGGTGGCAGACCGTGATCCCCTCGGGTCTGAAAAGACCGTTCGGGAGCTTGGGTCGCCACCTCTTCGTTTCCGACCAATGAGCCCGAACGGTTGCCCGATCTCATGGATCGTATCCGCAACGCTGGGCCAGGTCGGTGCTGTCTCCGCTGAGGAAGTAACCTTGTCAACGGAAGGAGCTGCGATAGCTGCGATCAATGGTCCTGTTTTCGTAGGAGTCGACGTCGCGAAGGCGATGCTCGATGTCCACATAGGCACTGGAAGTCGACATAGGCTTCATTAGCGGACGGTATCTCGAGGCCGGCGACGGCACGAACGTGAGATCGCAGACACGCGGGAGCGCGGCGGACGCGCCGAGGCAAGCCACGGTGGGTGGGGTGGCGAAATCAATCCACAGCGCGAGCACGGGACGCTCCCGTCTATCCATTCGTCCGCGTATCGTTTCCCCGTCTGCTCGTCGGACGGCGATGGGCCTACCAATCTAGCTAGATGGCGACTCGATCTCGACCGGGCCATTCGGGTTCGCCGGCGGTCCCAGCACGCCTTCCCACTTCGCGATCACCACTGACGCGAGCCCGTTGCCGATGACGTTGATGGTGGTGCGCGCCATGTCCATGAGGCCGTCGACCGCGAGCAACATCGCGATGCCTGCCTCGCCGGGGATGCCGAAGGAGCCACACGTGCCGGCGATGATCACCAGCGTGGCGCGCGGCACACCGGCCACGCCCTTCGACGTGAGGATGAACGTGAACACCATGAGCAGCTGTTGCGACAGGGGCATGTCGATCTTCGCGGCTTGCGCGATGGTGATCGAAGCGAGCACGAGATACAGCGTGGAGCCGTCGAGGTTGAACGAGTAGCCCGCGGGGATCACGAAGCTCGCGACGCGGCGTGGCACCCCGAACTTCACCATGTCCTCGAGGAGCCTCGGCAGCGCAGCTTCGCTCGTGGCGGTGGAGAACGCGGTGAGCGCGGGCTCGCGTACTGCCTTCAGGTACGACCACAACCGAACGCCCGCGATGAGGCATACGGGGAGGAACACCAGCACAACGAGCATGAGCAACGCGAGATACAAGCTGCCGACGAGGACGGCGTAGCGACCGAGGAGGTGGACGACCGCGGGCCAACCCTTGTGCGAGACGCCGCCCACGACGTAGCCCGCCGCCATGTGCGACACGCTCTGCGCCATGGCGCCGAGCACGCCGAGAGGCGTGAGCTTCATGATGAGGTCGGTGTACTTGAACATGACCTGCGAGACGGCCTCGAAGAACTCGAGCACGACCTTCCCGCGGGGACCGACGCGGGTGATGCTCAGGCCGAAGAGCGTCGCGAAGACCACTACCGGCAAGACGTCGCCTTCGGCTGCGTGCTGGATCAAGTTCGACGGGAAGAGATGCAGCGCGATGTCCCAGCCGGACTTCGGGCTCGCGAGAGCTACCGCGCCGTGGCTGCCGAGATCTATCGGGAGGCCATCGCCGGGTCGCATCACATTCACGACCACGAGCCCGATGAACAGCGCGGCGGTCGTGACGACCTCGAAGTAGATGAGCGCCTTCGCGCCCATCCGGCCGACAGCCTTCAGGTCACCGGTCTGCGCGATGCCGACGATGATCGTCGAGAAGAGCAGCGGAACGATGAGGCCCTTGATGAGCGAGATGAACGCCTTCGAGCAGAACGCGAAGACGTGATACGCGACGGGGTGGGAGTCCTCCGGAAAGAACCCACCCAGCACCACGCCGAGCGCTAGGCCGACGAAGATCGTGAACGTTCCGGATTTGTGGAGTCGCACGACCGCGGCAGCATGCCACAGCAGGATCTACGCGACGAGCGGCATCGACTTGCGGCAAGATGGAGTGCCATGCCCGATTTACCCAACGCTCGTGCTGAGCTTCGCGCTACCCCTCGCTTCACACTGCGCCTCGCCGCCGAGGTGGTCACGGCGACGTTCCAGGTCGCAGGCATGACCCGCGACGTCTCGGCGGGCGGTGCTTGCGTCGAGCTCGACCGGATGATCACCGAGGGCGAGCTCGTGGAGCTGAAGCTGTTTCTCGTCGAGGACGATATCGAGGCCGTGGACGGCAAGTCCCTCGTGATCCCGGCGCGCGTGCAATGGTCCGCCGAGGGCGAGCGCAGCTACGCGCATGGCTTCAAGTTCGAGAACGCGCCGCCCGACAAGATCGCGATGCTGGAGAACGCGCTGCGCGTGATCGCAGCGAGCCAGTAGGCACCGCTGGCGAAATCCTATCGGTGGTAGGTCGCTTCGAACGGCGTGGCGCCGGCCTTCTTCTTCACGCCATGATCGGGATTCGCGGAGACGTGCTCGAGTACCTTCCACAGGATCTCGACCTCGTCGGACATCCCGATTCCCTCGGCCAACGCGTCTGCGCTCACGGCCTCGCCACGATTCGCCTCGAGGTACGCGAGCGCCTTCGCCTGGAGGGCGAGCACCTGCGTCGCCGCTTTCTTGCCAGCCTCGACGCCGGGCTGGTGGTAGGCATTCACGTCGACGAGCTCGCCGTAGATGCCGACCGCGCGCTCGTACAACGCGATGAGCGCACCGAGAGACGCGGCGTCGACGCGATCGAGCGTGAGCGTGATCGACTCGCGACCGTTCTCGAACAGCGCACGCCGCGTGCCCTGCAGGAAGCCGGTCAAGTAGTCGCCCGAGGTGGCCGGACCGGGTGAGCCGTCGCTGGCGGTCTCCACGAACATGGAACCCGTATCGCGATCCTTCAGCACCTCGATGAACGTCGCGAAGAAATTGGGTACGCCTTCGCGCAGCTGTTGCACGTACGCGTGTTGATCGGTGGAGCCCTTGTTGCCGTACACCGCGATGCCTTGGTGCACGACCTTGCCGGAGCGGTCCTTCTCCTTTCCGAGCGACTCCATCACCAGTTGCTGCAGGTAGCGCGAGAACAGTGCGAGGCGATCCTTGTACGGCAACACCACCATGTCCTTCTCGCCGCGACCCTTGGTGGCCCAGTGCCACGACAGCGCGAGCAGCACGGCGGGGTTGTTGCGCAGCTCGGGGGATCGGGTCACTTCGTCGGCCTTGCGCGCGCCGAGCAGGAAGTCCTCGACGGGGATTCCCTGAAGCGCTGCTGGCAAGAGGCCGACGGCGGATGTCTCCGAGGTGCGCCCGCCGACCCAGTCCCACATCGGGAATCGGTTCAGCCAGCCGTCGCGGTCGGCCACCTTGTCGAGCTCGGAGCCATGCCCCGTCACCGCGATGGCGTGCTTGGCGAAGTCCAGGTTGGCCGCGCGATACGCCGAGGTGACCTCGAGCATGCCGTTGCGCGTCTCCTTGGTTCCACCGGACTTGGAGATGACGATGACCAAGGTTTCGTCGAGACGACCCTCGAGCTCGTGCAGGGTTCGGTCGATGCCATCCGGATCGGTGTTGTCGACGAAGTGGACGCGCATGCGGTCGCTCGCCGAGCCGAGGGCGGCCGCCACCAGTTGCGGGCCGAGCGCCGATCCGCCGATGCCGATGACGAGCACGTACATGAAGGTGCCGCGCTGCGGATGGATCTGGCCCGAGTGCACCGCCGCCGCGAACGCCTGGATGCGCTCGACGGTGTCCTCGATCTCTTTGCGCAAGAGCGGCGTGGGCGCCAGCTCCGGCGCGCGCAGCCAGTAGTGGCCCACCATGCGCTTCTCGTCGAGGTTCGCGATGTCACCACGCTCGATCGCCTTCATCGCGGTGAGCGCCTTGTCGAGCTTGCCGTGCATCTGCTCGAGGTACGCGTCGTCCCAACCCATGCGGCTCGTGTCGAGCGACATGCCGATCGACTCCCAGCGACAGAACCGGTGCTTGTACCGTTCCCACAGCGCGCGCGACATCTAGGCCTCCGCCGGTGGACGGTAGCAAAGCCCGTGCAAGGCGCATAGCGGGTGACGGCTCGACGTGAATGACGCGATGGTGTAACGGAAAGCGACCATGTCATTTCGCTCGTCCATCGTCGCCTTCTCTATCTGCTCAACGTTCGTCACGTCCGCGGGTGCCGCGCCCGGGGAAACGAGGAAGCCCATGTCGTCCGACAACGTGCATCAACTGTCCGTCACCACCGTCGACGGCAAGACCGAGTCGCTCTCGCAGTACAAGGGCAAGGTCCTGCTCATCGTGAACGTGGCCTCGCAGTGCGGCTTCACCCCGCAGTACACGGGCCTCGAGAAGCTGTGGCAGGACTACAAGGGCAAGGGTGTGGTGGTGCTCGGCTTCCCGTCGAACGACTTCGGAGGCCAGGAGCCCGGCAGCGAAGAAGAGATCAAGAAGTTCTGCTCCCTCAAGTACAACGTGACGTTCCCGCTCTTCGCCAAGGTGAAGACGAAGGGCGAGGGCCAGGCGCCGCTCTACAAGATCTTGTCTGCCAAAGGCGAGCCCAAGTGGAACTTCACCAAGTATCTCGTCGGCAAGGACGGCACGGTGAAGGCAATGTTCCCGTCGAACGTAACCCCCGAGTCGACCGAGCTGCGCGGCGCCATCGACGAAGCGCTCAAGTAAAGCGCCTCGCGCGCTGACTACAGCGCCTCGAGGTAGGCCACGAGGTCGGCGATCTGCGTCTGCGAGAGGCCCGAGGTCACGCCGTGCTGGTCGCCGCCACCGATGCTGGGGGAGAAGCGGGCGGCGAGCGTGGGCGCGCGACCGTCGTGCAGGAAGGGTGAGCGCCACGCGACACCTTTCAGCGTAGGCACCTGGAACTTGCCGCCGGTGCCCACGTCGACGCTGGTGTTGTTGCTGAGTAGCGGTCCCGAGTGGCAGCTGGCACAACCCACGTTCTTGCCGTCCTCGAAGATGGCGCGGCCACGCTCGACGGCTGCCGGGTCCGCCGGCGCGCTCGAGGCGAGGAGCGGGATGGCATTGATCCAGCCCTGCGTGGCAGTCAGTTGTGCCCCCGCGAGCGTCGGACCGCTCATGCGTTTCTGGAACACCTCGCCCATCAGCTTGCCGAAGTCGCGCTGGTCACCGTCCCAGTGGAATGGCGCAGTGCTCATGATGCCGCCGCGGATCGATTGCGTACGACGGGGGCCCGAAGTCTCGAAGCTCCACACCCGACCGTCCTCACCGCCCTCGAGGTGGCACGACGCGCATGCCAGATCGGCGCCTGCGTTCGAGTGGAAGACGGCGTGACCGGTGTCGGCCTTCGAGTTGTCCGAGAGCGCGATGGTGAGGCCGAGGCCCACCACCACCAGCTGGGCGGGCTCGCGTGATTGCACGACGAGGTGGTCGTTTCCGGTGTACGCGACGGCGATGGGCTCCCCGTCGACGAAGGACTCCGATCCATCGAAGGTGCAGTCGTTGGCGTTCGGCACGACACTGAGGTTCATGTTCGCGTAGACGATCGTCGGCGCGCCCGGGACCTTCGCGTTCGCGGCCGACACGATGGCGACGCGATCACTCGCCTTGTCGAAGGCGAAGTCGACCGGCAACACGGCCTGCGGAATGTTGGCCGTGGGCGACGCCGCGAGGCCCGGCACGAGCCGGCTCACGCCCGTAGAGACGATGGACCCATTGCACGGATCGCCGGAGCTGCCGTAGCCTCCCGGCCGCGTGACGCTGACGGTGCCGTCGAAGCCGCGCTGGTGCAGCATGTACACCCCACCGTCGGCAGGGCTGACGGCCATGCGCCACGCGCCCTCGGGGACGAAGAACTGACCGGCGCGCTCACCGAACGACGGCGTGGTGGCAGCCGGGGTGGTGCGCGCCGTGACGACGCCTTCGCTGCTCACCGCGATGAGCTCCGCGGAGCGGAAGCGCGAGACATAGAGGTTGTCGCCGCGCACGACCACGTCGCGCAGATCGCGATCGAGGTGCAGCACGCGCGTCGCGGCGCCGTCGTCGCCCGGAAGCGTGGCGAGCTCACCGCCAGCGCATGCAACGTAGACCTGATCGAGCTTGGGATGGGCCGCCACACCGCGCGGAGCCGCACATACGGGGCGGCGCGCCGTCGGCTTCCACGTCACGGGGTCGATCGTGACCAAGGCGCCACCGCGACGCAGCAGCACCTGCACCCGACCGTGACTGTCCTCGATCACACGACCCGGCTCGTCGCCGGCTTTGAGCTTGATGGTGGCCAAGACCTTCGCGGCGGCGATGTCGACGGCGTAGATCTGGTCGCGATCCGGATCGGCCGCGACCGCGGTGTTTCCGTCGGAGAGCATGGTGAGCGTGCCGCCCGAGATCGGCGGGGGCGGCGTTGCCTGCGTGACCGTCGGTCCAAACTCGGGCTGCGGGCCGGTCGGAAAGACTTCATCCGGTTGGTTGGGCGCGACGATCGTCGGATCGATGAACACGTCCTTCGGGTGCTGACAGGCCGACGCCGAGAGGACCGCCAAGCAGAGGGGGAGGAACCGGGCCACCGTGGACTTGAGCATGCGCCGTCCTCCAAGCAGTTGATGTGCCAGCCTTCAAATGAGCGATGTCGGCGATATGTCGACGGCTCATTGGTAGAAATCAGACACTACCCTCGAAATGCTGACATGGATGTCTTGGGTTCGTCGCGTCCGTTCCATCACCAACTCATCGAGATTTCCTCAGTGCGTGAGGCGCCACGCGTTGTGGAAGCGCGCGTCACGCGAAAAATCCAGCGGGAGCGTTTTCTTCGTCAGCTCCTCGAAGCGAAGACCCTCGGGTGCGTTCATCTTGAAGCGGCGGAAGTGGTCGATGAAGAAGATCTCGCCGTTCGGAGACAGCAGCTGGGCACACGATGCGAGCATGGCCGTGTGATCGCGCTGCACATCGAGCACGCCTTCCATGCGCTTCGAGTTCGAGAACGTCGGCGGCGCCAAGAAGATCACGTCGTACTGCGCACCACCGGCCTTTGCGGCCTCCATCCAGTGGAGGCAGTCGTCCTGCACCAGACGATGGTTTCGCGGGTCGAGCTCGTTGAGCCCGAAGTTGTCCTCGGCCCAGGTGAGGTACGTGTTCGAGAGGTCGACGCTGGTGGTGCTCACCGCGCCCGCGCGTGCCGCGTAGACCGTCGCCGAGCCGGTGTAGCAGAACAGATTGAGCACGCGCTTGCCCTGCGAGGACTTGCCGATGCGCGCGCGCAGGTTGCGCTGATCGAGGAATAAGCCGGTGTCGAGATAGTCGCGCAGGTTCACCACGAACTGGTGCCCACCTTCCATCACGATGAGCCGCTCGTTGTGTCGCTCGTTCGCCTCGTACTGCGTGCGGCCGCGTTGGCGCTTGCGCACCTTCAGCACCACGCGATCCTCGGGGATCTGCAAGACCTCGGGCAGGCGAGCCATGATGTCGGACAGGCGGCGCTCCGCCTTGCCTTCATCCACCGTCGCTGGCGCCTGATATTCCTGCACGTGGGCCCAGCGCAGCGGCGCCGAGCGCGGGTGATCGAAGTCGACGCCTTCGTACAGATCGACGGCCACCGAGTACTCGGGCAGGTCGGCGTCGTACACGCGGTAGCAGCTGATGCGCTCGCGCTTGGCCCACTTGCCGAGGTGCGCGAGGTTCTTCTTCACGCGGTTGCCGAACATCTCCGACGCCTGAGAGACCTTCCGCCAGCCCGGACCGTCGCTGGTGGTCACCGCGGTCGCCGAGATCGGGATCGTGAGGAGGCGACACTCGATCGGCCCGTTCCAGAAGATGTCCCGGCGCGCGGGGCGGAGGCCGATCTCGCCGGGCAACGGACCGTGCGCGGTGAACACGCCCGCGGTCCAGCCGGGGAAGCCGCGACGAAGGACGTCACCGATCATGCGGTACGTGCCGGTCAGCGCCTCGAGCTCGCCGAGGCGTTCGCCGTAGGGCGGGTTGGTGATGAGCAGGCCCGGCTTGCCCTCGGGGGCGGTGAGCCCGGCGAACGACCCGACGTGGACGGACACGCGACCCTCGAGCCCCGCGATCTTCGCGTTCTTCAGCGCAGCCGCGACGGCCTCGGGGTCTTCGTCGAGCCCCATGAGGGGCGCTCGTGCGTCGAGCACCTTGAGCCCTGCGCGAGCCCGTTCACGCGCTAGGGTGGCGATCTCCGCCCACAGCGCTTCGTCGTGCTGCGCCCAGCCGGTGAAGCCCCAGTGCTGGCGCAGAAGGCCCGGTGCCCGATCGCCCGCGATGAGGCCGGCCTCGACGAGGAGCGTGCCTGACCCGCACATCGGGTCACACAAGGGCTCGGCATTCGCCGCGCGCTCGGCCCAGCCCATGCGGAGTAGCAACGCCGCCGCGAGGTTCTCCTTGAGCGGCGCCGTGCGCCCGTCGAGCCGGTAGCCCCGTCGGTGCAGCGCCTCCCCGGCCAGATCGACCGAGAGCGTGGCCTTGCCGTCGGACACGTGGATCGCGAGGCGCAGATCGGGAAACTCTCGGTCGACGTCGGGTCTCGCGCCGCGGGTCTCGCGCAGGCGGTCGACGATGGCGTCCTTCACGCGCAACGCGACGAAGTGGCTGTGGGCAAACGGGGTCTCGGGCCCGGTGCCGATGCCCAAGGTGCAGGCGATCGCGAACGTCTTGCCGACGGCGAGGTGGTCGTCGATGACGATCTCGCGTACCGCCGCGTACAGCTCGTCCGGATGTTGCGAGGGGAGGTCGATACCGATGGGCCACAACACGCGGCTGGCGACGCGCGACCACATGCAGATGCGGAGCGCCATCGTGTAGTCGCCGGTGCAGGTGACCTGCGCGCGACCGGGAACCACCTCGGTGGCCCCGAGAGCGGTGACCTCATCGGCGAGCAAGGCCTCGCAGCCTCGGGCGCAGGGCAAGACGATGCGATTGGATGGGACGGCGGAGGCGGTCGTGCCGGTCGGGCTCATGGGCGACGCTCACGTCTCATGGCTGGCGAGCCCACGCAACTGTGTGCGGCGGGTGCCGATAGGGTCCGTGCGCACGGCCAACTATTTGCTGCACCGCACAATGTCACCTGTTACAAATCATCGCGCAGAAATGCTGACGCTGCGCTACTTCGCGGGGACGCTCGAGCTCACCGGGGAATTTCCGGTTGACCGTCATGGCGTTGCGAGCGAAAGCGATTTGCCGCAGGCGTGGCGCTGGGACCCGCGTAGCAACAGCCATCGCGCACCGGCCATCTCGTACGCGGAAACGGTGCGCCACCTGCGCGCGCGGGGTCTGCCGTACGAGGATCAGGCGCGCGCGTATCCCACGCTCACGGCGGAGTCGCGGGTGCGTCGCACGCCGAGGCCGTACCAGAGCGAAGCGCTCGATGCGTGGCTCAAGGCCGACCGTCGCGGTGTGGTGGTGCTGCCGACGGGCGCCGGCAAGACCCAGGTGGCGATGATGGCCATCGAGCGTGCCCAACGGGCGACCTTGGTGGTGGTGCCCACGCTCGATCTGGTGCGCCAGTGGTACGACCTCCTGCGCGCCGTCTTCGGCGGCACCATCGGCCTCCTCGGCGGCGGTGAGCACGACATCCAGCCCATCACGGTGTCCACCTACGACTCCGCGTACCTGAAGATGGAGCACATCGGCGCGCGCTTCGGCCTCCTCGTGTTCGACGAGTGCCACCACCTTCCGAGCGCCGCGTATGCGATGGCCGCCCAGCTCGCGCTGGCGCCGTTTCGGTTGGGGCTCACCGCGACGCCCGAGCGTCAGGACGGTCGCGAGGCTCACCTCGAGCAGCTGATCGGCCCCACCATCTACCGCCGCGACATCGTCGAGATGTCCGGTGGCTATCTGGCGTCGTACGACACGGAGCGGGTCGAGGTCGATCTGTCACCGGAGGAGCGCCGCGAGTACGACGAGGAGCGTGCGCGCTACCGCGGCTTCGTACAGATGATGGGCATCCGCATGTCGAGCCCGCAGGGCTGGTCGGAGTTCATCATGCAGAGCTCGCGCAACGAAGAAGGTCGGCGCGCGATGAAGGCGTACCGTCGGCAGCGCGAGCTCGCGTTCTGCGCGTCGGCAAAGATGGAGTACACCGACGTTCTCTTGCACCAGCACCGACGAGAACGCGTGCTGTTGTTCACGCAGGACAACGCCACGGCGTATGCGGTGGCGCGTCGCTTCCTGGTGCCGTGCATCACGCACCAGACGAAGGTGCGCGAACGCTCGGAGGTGCTGCGTGGCCTCGCGGAAGCTCGCTACGGCGCGATCGTGACGTCGAAGGTGCTGAACGAAGGGGTCGACCTCCCGGATGCATCGGTGGCCATCGTGATGTCGGGCTCGGGCTCCGTGCGTGAGCACGTGCAGCGGCTGGGCCGCATCCTGCGGCCGAAGGACGGCAAGCGCGCGCAGCTCTACGAGCTCGTCACGGCGGACACGGGCGAGACCTTCACCAGCGAACGGCGGCGAGAGCACAGTGCTTACCGCTGATCTGGTGGAGGTCCGCCGGCGTGGCGATGCGTTGCTGCTGGTCGCGCTCGACGGGGACCGGCGCGAGTCGGCGCAGCGCATGGCAGGTGATCTTCTGTCGGCGACCCGCACGCGCGTGGGCGACAGCCGAGAAGACATCGAGGCCGCGCTCGCCGCCATCGAGGTGCCGGCGCGCCAACGCAAGCTGATGCTCGGGCTGCGCAAGGTGCTCGACGACGCGTGCAGCTGGGAGAGCGAGGCGTCGCTCGACCCGGTGGCCGTGCGCAACACGGTGTTCGAGCACTCGGCGAAGGTGCGTGCGGCGCTCGGGGCCGATCAGCACTTCGATCGCGATCAGGTGTTGTCCGACGTGGCAGCGAAGCTGGCGACGAATCCGGTCGAGCTCGAACGGGTGCTGTTCGCCGATCTGCGCGGCGCGCACCTCCTGCGCGGGGTGGAGTTCGGGCAGGCCGAGCAGCTGGTGCGTCGCTACGCCGCGGAGCAGGTGCAGGCGGTGTTGCTGCGTGCGGTGCGGGTCCACGTGAAGGTGTGGTGCGACGGGCCAGGCGCACTGCGCGCGCTGTTTCGCCGCATCAAGTTCCTGCGCCTGCTGCATCGGATGCGGGCGGGCGACGACGGCGCGTACGAGATCGCCATCGATGGGCCGTACTCCCTGTTCGATTCGGTGACGAAGTACGGCCTCCAGCTCGCGCTGTTGGTGCCGGTGCTGGAAGGCGCGCGTCGCTACGAGATGGTGGCGAACCTCAGGTGGGGAAAGTCCGGCGCGACCATCGACCTGCGCTTCGCACACGAAGGCGGTGGCGGCGTCGTGCACGGGCGCGCGCTGTCGGACGAAGCGCAGGCGTTGCTCGACGCGGTCGCAGCGCAAGAGAGCCCATGGCGACCCTCGCTGGCGGACGCGATGATCGATCTCCCGGGTGAAGGCCTGTGCGTGCCGGACCTGATGCTCACGCACGGCAAGACGGGCCAAGTGGTGTACGTCGAGCTGCTCGGCTTCTGGAGCCGCGAAGCGGTCTTCCGTCGCAAGGCGCTGGTGGAGGCGGGCAGCACCGAGAGCATCGTGTTCGTCGCGTCGAGCCACCTTCGCGTTCGCGAGGAGCTGCTCGACGGCGACCACGGGGGGGCGCTGTACGTCTACAAGAAGGTGCCGTCAGCGAAGGTGCTGCTGGGGCGCGTCGAGATGTTGGCGGGTCGACGCGTACGCAGTCATCGCTGACGCTCTAAACAGCAACGCATTGTTCGGAGATCAAAGGTTGCGTTGCTGTTTAGTCTATCTCATCGGGCGTGCCGCCCGCCCTGCCGGCCGAGCCGTCAGGGT
>JAYUBF010000158.1:0-17564 GCA_043741435.1 Myxococcales bacterium | reverse complement strand
CCTCGCCCTCAGAATCCAGGTCGTCCGTGCCACACTCGATCCCCGCGAAGCCTACAACCAGATCCCGGAGAGAGACCCCCGTCTCCGTTAGGCACCCTCCTGTTAGATGGGACGTTGCAAGCTGGCGCGCAGACGTGCCACGGCCAGCGGGAACGTGGCGGCCGTGCGGAGTCGAGCGAACAGCGCCTGGTGCTCGAGGTCGTACAGCGCCTCCCGGCGCTTGTCGGGCGTGTCACCAACGAGCGCATCGATGGCGCGGCCGAGCTCGGCTTGGGCCTGCGCGAGCTCGCCGGCGTCGCCGAGCAAGGCCGCCAGGTGGAGGCTCACGAAGCCGATCCGATCGCCACAGGCAGTCCGTGCATGCGCGAGCGTCTGCTTGCCCAGATCGGTGAGACCGCGCTCCGCCTCGAGGAGCCCGAGGTCGGCGAGCGCCTCGCACCGCTCGGGAGAGATCGACAGGGCCTGGCGCAACAATGCCTCGGCCTCTCCGAGGCTGTGCCGGCGCTTCGCGACCTGCGCCAGGTTGATGAACGCCTCGGGGCGCTCGGGCACCAGCGTCACCGCGTCGGACCACGCGCGCTGCGCGCCGCTCAGATCGTCTTTGACGTAGCGCTCGAAGCCCCGCACGAGGAGCCGCGCGTAGTCCGACGCGAGATCATCGTCGTCGCGCGCCAGGGCGTCGTCGGTCGGTGAACGCGTAGCGTCTTCGAGGGGCAACGTGGGGTCCACGATCCACGTGACGAAATGGTCGCGCCGCTCCTCACCCATCACGGACTTCGGTGCGGCCAGGGCATCGTCCTCGACACCATGGGTGTATGCGATGCCCGCGGCGAGGTAGGTGCCGAGCAGCACCGCGGCTGCAGCCCAACCGGTGAGCGCCACGTCCCGACGCAACGGCAGCGATTCGAGCGCGGTGATACGCACACGCGCAGGGCGCTCGGACAGGAACGATTCCCGCAGCGTGAGCTCGCAGGTCCCGGTCTGAGACGACAGCGTGATGCTGCGGTCCGCGAGCAGGGCCTCCGACTCCCCGTCGTTCCAGCGCACGGTCGACACCAGCGCCACCGGTACTTCGAGCACCGCAAGAGCGCGATACGCTTGGATTTGGACGTAACAACCGGGGGGGCCCGGCAACGACACCTGCGCGTGCTCCCCGGCGCCGATCACCAGGCTGCGACGGTCGTGGATCAGGTCCTCGACCGTCACCCCGTCCCAGTCCACTGCAACTCGGAGGCGCATGACGAGGGTACGCAGGCGGGACCCGATTCGATCTGGTTGGCGGGAAAGTAGGTGGGACACCGCGCACGGGTTATCGTCGGTGTAGATGGATGTGCGTGTGTCCGGACTGTTTGTCTATCCGGTCAAATCCTGCCGCGGCTTCGCGGTGGCGCGTTCGGCGCTCGATGCCTGTGGGTTGGCCTACGACCGCCGCTTCATGGTGGTCAACGACGCCGGCATGTTCTGTACCCAACGCGAGCTCCCGCAGATGGCGCGCATCGCCACCGCGATCGCTGGTGATGCGCTCCGGCTCAGCTGTGAAGACACGTTCATCGACGTGCCGTTGCGTCCGGATTCGAAGTCACCGATCGACGTTCGGTTGTGGCGCGATCGCGTGCAAGCGAGCCACGTGGACATCGAGGTCGATCGGTGGCTACGACACCACCTCGGCGAATCGGTGCGGCTCGCCTACATCCCCGACGAGGTGGTGCGCCCGGTCGACACGAAGTACGCAGCGGGCAGCCGAACCGGCTTCGCCGATGGCTATCCGCTGCTGGTGGTGGGCCAGGCCTCGCTCGACGATCTGAACGCGCGGCTCTCCTCGCCGGTCCCGATGTCGCGCTTTCGTCCCAACGTGGTGGTCTCCGGCTCCGCGCCGTTCGCCGAGGACGATTGGCAGGCGCTGCGCGTGGGGGACCTTCGCCTGCGCATCGTGAAACCTTGTGCGCGCTGCACCATCGTGGGCACGGATCAGGTCACTGGCGATCGCGATGCAGAGCCTTTGCGCACGCTTGCGACCTATCGCAAGGTGGGCAACGAAGTGGTCTTCGGACAGAACGCGGTGCACGACGATCTCGGCGTCCTCGCCGTCGGAGATCCCGTGATCATGGAGCGTGCCGCGTGATCGCGTTGCTCGTCGCCATCTTCGCGCTGCAGGTGGCGCTCGGGGCGATGTGGCTACTCTCGCAGCGGCGGTCTGCGATCGACCTTCAGCCGCTGCTGTCTCGCCTCGAGAACCTCGAGAAGCTGAGCGATCGTGCCGAGCGCGGTCTGCGCGACGAGCTGACCCACGCGCGCCGAGAAGCGTCGCAGGATGCGCGGGTGGCACGGGAGGAGCTCGCGGTGAGTCTGCGCGCCAATGGCGAGACTCAGCAGTCGCAATTGCTCGAGGTCGGGGATCGGCAGCTAGATCAGCTCACCGTCTTTTCGGACCGACTGGAACGTCTCCGCGGGGCGATCGAGCAGCGCTTCGACGAGCTCACGCGCAAGAACGAAGAAAAGCTCGACCAGGTGCGCGCCACGGTCGACGAGAAGCTGCAAGGCACACTCGAGAAGCGGCTCGGAGAATCGTTTCGTCAGGTGTCGGATCGTCTGGAGCAGGTGCACAAGGGCCTGGGCGAGATGCAGAACCTGGCCATCGGTGTGGGCGATCTCAAGCGCGTGCTCACCAACGTGAAGACACGCGGTGGCTGGGGCGAGGTGCAACTGGGTGCGCTGCTCGACCAGGTGCTCACGCCGGAGCAGTACGCGCGCAACGTGAAGACCAAGGATGGCTCCGACGAGATCGTGGAGTTCGCGATCGTGTTGCCGGGCCGTACCGGCGTGGCCGGTGACGTGGTGTACCTGCCCATCGATGCCAAGTTTCCGACCGAGGATTACCAGCGCCTCGTGGATGCGCTAGAGGCCGCGGACCCCGTCGCTGCCGAGGCAGCGACCCGCCAGCTCGCCACGCGCATCAAGGGCTGCGCGAAGGACATCTTCACGAAGTATCACAACCCTCCGAAGACGACCGACTTCGCCGTGCTGTTCCTCCCGACGGAGGGACTTTACGCCGAGGTCGTGCGCAACACGCAGCTCGTGGAGTCCGTGCAGCGCGATTACCGCGTGATCATCGCGGGACCGTCGAACCTCGCTGCGCTGCTCAACTCGTTGCAGATGGGCTTCCGGACGCTCGCGGTGCAACAGCGCTCGAGCGAGGTGTGGAACCTGCTCGGCGCGGTGAAGACGGAGTTCGGGCGCTTCGGTGCGGTGCTCGAAGGCGTGCGCAAGAAGCTCGACGTGGCAGCGCGCACCATGGACGAGGCGGGACGACGCTCGCGCGCCATCGAGCGCAGGTTGGCAACCGTGTCGGAGCTGCCGACCACGGAGTCGAAGCTGCTGCTCGCGGACGTCCTCGGCGACGGTAGCCTGGGTGATGGCGACGGCGAGGGCGACGTCGGTCCATCCTGATCCACCTACAGGTAGGGCACCGACGGTGAGACCGCGCGACTCTGCGCGCTGAGTCGCGCACTCTCAGCGTGCACGCGGGCGCACAATCTACTCGCCAGACCTTAAGCAGTTGCGCGCGCGGCGCGACGGTCCTCGGCTTGCAATGCAGGGACTTGCGGCCTCGGCCTCCGCGTTCGCAGGGCTCTTGGCGCCCCGCGGGAGCAGAGAGGACGAGGATGGCGAGACCACACGCGAGTCGAAGCGGTATCCCTGCGTTGTACACTCAATGGATGCGATGGACCAACCGGGAGGACCGCTGTTGCCGCTGAAGGACTCACCCATCGAGACCGTTGCCGACACCGCGTTTTGGGTCGCCACCTATCGCGCCGACGAGGGCCTTCGCCCTGACGCGCTGTTCTCCGATCCCCTGGCAGAGCGCTTGGTCGCAGGGCGTGGACGCGCGATCGCTGCGGCGATGCCCGGAGGCGCGTTCACCGGCTGGCTCGTCGCAATACGGACTCGCATCATCGACGCCTTCGTGCAGGACGCCATCGCTGCGGGTTGCGAGATCGTGTTGAACCTTGGTGCCGGCCTCGACACGCGGCCGTATCGCATGTTGCTGCCCGTCGGGCTGGGCTGGATCGAGGTCGACTTCGCCTCGACCATCGACTTCAAGGCGGAGCGTCTGGCCGACGAGATCCCGCGCTGCAATCTCGAGCGTCGCAAGGTCGATCTGTCCGATGCGGACGCGCGTCGCGCCCTGCTCGCCGACGTCGACGCCACGTCGCAGCGGGTGCTGGTGCTCACCGAAGGCGTGATCCCGTATTTATCGAACGCCGACGTCGCTGCGCTCGCCGAAGATCTGCAACGCTGCCCCCACATGGAGCGCTGGATCCTCGAATACCTGACCCCCGTGTCCGTCGGGCTTCGGCGCCTCGTCAGCTCGGCCCGTGTCGGCAAGCTCGCCCGGGCACCGTTCCAGTTCGCCCCGAAAGACTGGACGGCATTCTTCGGTGGACGCGGTTGGCGCGCGCGCGACGTGCGCTATCTCGCCGAGGAAGGCGATCGCCTCGGACGTACGCCCGCCATTCCTTCGTGGATGAAGCTCGCGCTCGCGCTCATGCCGAAGCGCGCGAGGATCGAGGCTCGGCGTCACTTCGGCTATGCCGTGCTCGAGCGTAGCTGACTTTAGTCGTCGGACGCCTCGCCGCCGCCGCCACCCGCGCGGGCGACTTCGTCCTTGCTGATCTTCGTGGTGTCGATCTTTTTCACCGACGCGGTCATCTTGTCGATGGTCTCGTTGAAGTCGAAGTCGCCCAGCGGGTCGGGGTAGGTGGTGAGCGCAGCACCTCCGTCGGCGATGATGCGCTCGGCGAGCGCCTTCGCCTCCGCGGCCTATCGATTCGACGCGTTCATAACACGGAGCCAGGCTTTGCCAGACTTCCTGATTTGCTCGTTTTGCGCAGGGCTCAGGAGTTGTGTCGTTTCCGTGAAGCCAAGTGCCATGCGGCCGATCGCTGGTGCCAGCTCGGTGCCGGGCGCCAGCAAAGGCTCGCGGAGGTTGTAGTTGAGCGGCCCTGCCGAGGCGGTAATCGCGTGTAGCAGCGCTTTGCCGATGCTGTTCATCTTGGCAGTCTCGGCGGCGTTGAGGAGCGTCCTTCGATGCTGGAAGCCAAGCGCGATGCGGCCGAGCTCTTGCGCTCGCATCGCATGATCAGGCGATAGGGGCGCGTTGCCGCCGTTGGCGTGCGCAGCGCCCGACAACAATGAAATCAGGATCAATCCAAGCGCTGTTTTCATGCGTATCTCCTCGTGGTCGGATCGAAATGGGTGCGAGTCGGCACCCGAGCGGGCGGCGTCGGGCCAGCGCAGCCTCGTATATTTCTAAGCGCTCAGTTGCACAAGATGTGCTATGGATGACAGTTGGTAGTGCACATGATTTCATGAACTTGTTTATATTTCCGTGAAGCTCCGAGTGGCCTGTGGTCGGGCCTGGCTACTCGTATCGCCAGAGGATGATTAGGCAGCGTCCCGAAACAAAGCAGTTGACTTTCTTCTCGTAGGAAGATCTTCATCCGTGCGTGAAGAAGCCCACGGCGAGGAAGCGCGCAGCGCGAGCCCGTGCGCTCCCCACGGAGGATTACTTTGGTAGGTTGATCGGCTCGAGCGACGAAATGCGGCGGCCGTACCCGTTGTGCCGGCGCCTCGCCGCTTCCGACGTGCCAGTCATCATCGCCATCTCGAGCTCAGCAGTGGAATCGAGTGGCACCAAGTAGCGATGGATACCGCGGTCCGTGTTGATCTCAACGGCCAGACGGGGGCCACGTGCGGCGAGACCTACATCACGAGTGCCGGTGATTTTCTCGTTGGGTGACGTTCGCATCGTCGCCGCGTCGATACCGGACTCGATGTAGCGAATAGGTACACCGACGGGCTTGCCAGTCGATTCATCGAGACGGATTGTGCGGACCTGCGTTCGCATCGGCTTGCTCGGGCGCCTTACGACCAGCTCGTAAGCCACGTCTACGCTGGACTGACCGAGAGTCGTTTCTCGGCGTAGTGCTCGCACCCTGCCGAGCGTCACCTCGGGGGCGTTCCCCATATCGGTGCTCAGTGCCGCGAATGCCTTCGACATGGTCGCACGCAGCTTCGCGCCGGACAGCTTGACACCGTCGGCATGTACAGCGCCGCCGGACAGAGCAAGGCAGCAAACGAGAGCAAAGGCGATGGGTCGCATGCCCCACGCTTTTGCCACTCTCATGCCACTACGACCATATTTCATTCCAAGGCTATACAGCGGCAAGCTGGCGCATGCTCCAGCCACCGTGATGGCGTATAGACGCTTCCGTTACCGGTAACCGTCAATGCGCGAGCGTGGTATCGGCCAGCGAGCGCTGGAACACGCCGAAGTTTATGCGGCGATCGCTAACCGATCGGAAAGATCCAACTTCACGATCAGCCGTCAGGCCCGCAGTAGTGCTAGGTCTTGGGCGCCTTGCTCGCGAGCCAGCGCTGGAGGAAGGCGATCTCCTTGCTCTAGCCGGCGCGAACTTCCTTCATGAGCACGTGCACCCGATCGGTCACCGACTGATACAGGTCGCGATCCCCGGTGAGGATGAGCCCGCTGCCGCCCGCATTCGCTTCGGTGTGCGCGTAGGAGTGAACGAGGTCGTCGGCCTCGAGCGTTTCGGTTTTGGCCACCAACCATCCGAATGACGAGAAGAGCTCGTGCACCAGCTCGAACTGCGCCTCGAGCTCGGGCGGCATCGGTGGACGGCTCGCGTGGTAGGGCGGATAGGCTGCGGTGCGGTACGTCGCCGACTCGGCACCGAGGCACACCACCACCGCGCGGGCGTGCATCGACTCGGAGACGGCGAGCAGTGTGTTCGCCGCGCCGAGCAGCGCGTTGTTCTCGATCGACTTCGGGATCGAGAAGAACGCGCGATAGAGCAGGTATGGAACGTCGACGGCGAGCAGGGGACCGGGGGAGCGCATCGCGCCGAGCATAGGCTTCGGCGCGCGACGTGCGCTACTTCGAGGCCAAGGCCTTCTTCTCGATCGTGAGGTCGGCCAGTCCGTCGGCGAGCTGAACCTTCACGAGCGTGGCTTGCTCTTGCTGCTCGACGATGGCGAGGGTGTTCTTCTGCACCTCATTGGAGATGTCCTTCATCTTGTCCTTGAGGTGCGTGAGCAACGTTCCGCCGGTGCGCAGGGCTTGCAGATCGAAGATCTGCGCGTGCAGCTCGTCCATGCGAACGCGCAGCTCGGCGGCGCGCTCGCGCAAGCCTTGGATCTTCTCGTCGTGGTTTCCGATCGCCTGGTGCAGCTTGAGCAGCTTGTGGAGGTTGCTGGCCAGTGAGGTGTCGCCGGCAGGCATCTCGAGATAGACACGAAGCAGCTCCATCGCTTCCCCGGTGCGCAGATCGAGCGTGCGCGAGACCGGCGTCGCTTCCTCGATCTCGAGCAGCTTGGTCTGGCCGGGCTCGAGCGCGACGCGGAACAAGTGCGCGTCACCGAACCTCTCGCTCGTTGCTGCGGCGTTGGAGAGCTGGTAGCCCGTCGGCACCACGTGCTTCACGAAGACCGTCTGTGCGGAGCCGAGACGGTTGGTGATCTTGTAGCCGATCTTCTTGCTGTGTTTGAGCTCGGCGGTGAACACTCCCCGCACGGCCTTGGTGAGCGAAGTGATGCGCTCCTCGAGCGAGCCCGTCTGCTCGACGACGATCTGGCGATCGAGCGCGAACGGGATCACTGCGCTCGATCGGCCGGGGATCGCATCGGTCATGCCTTCGCCGATGAAGCGTCCCTTGCCGTACACCGTCATCGGGCCGCCCTCGAGCGTGGAGCTCGAAGGGTTGGTGAAGCGCACCGACTTGAAGGCGAAGCGCGAGTCGCCGCGCGTCGACTCCGGATCGTAGAGGTACACGACCTCGCCCTTGGTACCGCTGTTGAGAATCGAGACCATCGCGCTGGTGCCGCGGCGCACGGTCATGGGAACCGGTGACTCGAAGTGGCTCTCGCCGACGGGATCCGAGCCGCCGCTCGTTGCGGGCGCACCGGTGCTGGGCGCGATCGGTGCGTTGGTCTGTGCTTGCACGATGCGTACGCCACGCTGGCCGGGCACCACACCGCGCGACACCACGTTGATCTGTTGTGCGGGCACGCCATTCTTGACGAGCTCGTCGCGCAGACGATTCGCTCGGATCGCACCCTGGGAGACGTCTTCGTTCGCCTCGGCGTAGCCCTCGATGGTGACGGCTTCACGACGCGCGCGCAGCGTCTTGGCCAGGTTCGTGATGTTGGCGCTCGGAGCGTCCGCGCGCTTTTCGTCGGCTGGGGCCGCTGCGTAGGCCTTCGCACCCGCGCTCTCCGAAGCCGTACGGGCCGTCGTGGCCTTGCGACGGCCACCACTATGGCTCATCGCGCTCGGCGCCACGATCGACCGAATGCTGTCGTCGCTCGGATCCGAATTCGGCACCTCGTCGAGCTGGGCCAACACCACGGTGCCCGACTGCGCGTACGTGCCACCACCCGACGGTGGTGCTTGCGCGAAAAGCTGCTGCGGCGCGAGGGTCTCTCGATCGATCAGGCGAATGCTGTGCAGGTCGTAGCGGAACGACAGCGCCGAAGACGAGCCCACGCCCACCTTCACCGCATTCCAATCCTCACCCGAGGTGTTGTCGACGATCGCCCAGCCCTGCAGGCCCACGTTGCCCTGGTCGTCGACCATCACGCGGTAGCTGGGCTTCCAAGCGGGCGCCTCGGACACGTAGCTGAGGCGCAGCTCGTGCGGACCCTCGGGGAGGCGCACCGTCATCTGCACGTTGCCGCTCGCGTCCACGCGACCGGGTTGGGGGAAGTCGATGGGCATCGCCTGGCCGGTCTTCGCGTCGACCACCGTGAGCGACTTTAGGAAGTCGTTCACCTTGTCGCCGGGCACCTGCAGCGTGAGCTTCTGATCGTTGACCCGGGCGGTGCGCTCGAAGTACGCGATGCCGTTGCGATAGACGATCACCCGCCCGAGGGTGGCGTCCTCCGACTTCACCTTCACGAAGGTCTTCGTCTGCGCGCAACCGGAGAGGGCCAGAAAGCCGAAGAGGAGCCAGTATTTGTTTCGCATGGGGAGCTTCAACGCGGCTCCCGCCGTTCCGATCTACGGCACGGCGCTTCCGTCGAAGAATTTGAGCGCACGCGCCGCGGCGTCCTTGCCGACGAGGCTCCCGGTCCGTCGACCGCCGAAGTCGTCGGGCTGAATGTGGATGCCGCCCCACAGGCGCGACTGCCCGGCTTGATCGGCCGCGTCGTAATACGAGGCCCACTGCAGGTGAACCGCGGTGGTCGGGCCGTGCTCGAACGTCAGTGCGCCCGGCATGGCGACGAACTCGGCGAGGCCATTCGGGAAGAATTCGCTGCCCGTGAGGATGGTGAGCACTTCGGCAGCGGCCCGACTGAACGTGCTGTGGCCGGACGTGAAGCCCGGGAACGCAGGGGTGACGAACGTGCGGCGCTGGTACGGCATCCACTCGAGCGCACGGATCCACGCGACCCCGCTGACCTCGTTCACGCGATCGCCGGGCTCACCGCGCCAGCCGCGCACGGCGAGCTCGCCGATGTGACGCGCGAGCTGCGCATGCCTCTGTCCCGGTGCCGAGCTCTCCGCCGTGATGAGCTCCACGAGCCCGGGCACCAGGGGCAAGCCCTTCGCATCGTAGTGCGGCAGCGCCGGATCGCTCGCCTGACCGAGACCGGCGAGATAACGAATGAGCGAGATCGGTCGCGCGCAGGTGGTGAGGCGCTTGATGCCCCACGAGGTGATCGCCGCGTCGTGCACCGCGCTGTTGAGCGCGAGGTACATCTTCGTGTCCCACTCGAGCGGGGAGAGTGACTCACCGGTCCCGCCCAGCTTGCGCGAGAAGCTCGCGCCACCCACGACGGCGTTGGCGAGCACGTTCCAGTGACCGGGCGGCGTCTCGGACTTCGGACCGTCGGCCCAGAACTCGGCCAACACGCGACCGAAGTCACCTCGCGCCACCATCTGCGGTGCGTATGCCTGGCCGGTGACCGGGTTGAGCGTGCGCCCATGGCCATCGTTGGTGCCGAGCGGGTTGTTGCCCATCGCGCCTGGCGAGGTGTCGATCATCTGCCCATCGGTGGCGTCGAGCTCTGCTTCACGGCGAATGACATCGACCAGCCAGTCCTTCATCTCGGGCTGCGCTGCCATTGGTGCGGCACCCGGGTCGTAATACGGCAGGCCCGGCGTGGGGCGCACCATGGCGAACGGCGTGACGAGATCCCAGTTCGATCCCACGTAGCCTTGCACGCCCGATGGAATGACGATGCCGTTCTGCGTCTCGGCCACGTTGATGTTGAGCGGTTGCCAGTGATCCGGATCGGTCATGGCGGCGCCCGGCAGATCGATGACGAGCGGCGGGTTGCTCGCCTTCCAGCCCGTGGTGTCGGCATAGTTCGCTGCCTCGTTCGCGCCGTCGTTCATCGTCGCTGCGATGATCGCTGCACCGATGCGGTTGCCGAGCGCGCGCGACGTCGCCCCGGTTGCGCTCATGTCCGCGGGGTCGTAGCCGAGCTTGGTCATGAACGCGGCGAAGCAGGCAGAGGACACCGCGCCACCTGTCTGCTTCGCGTAGCGATGATCGAGGACGCGATAGGCGGCGTAGCTCATCGCTTCATTGCGTGCGGCGGTCACGTCGGTCGCGGTGAGGCGCTCGTTCACGAACACGCCGTCGGCGACGGTGTCGTAGGCCGCCCACGCGTCCCACATCGCGGTTGATAAATGGAACAGGTTGCGTGCGTGCACGCCGGGTCGCGGAAGATCGGTACGGATCGCGCCGAGGATCTGCTCGTTCCAGCGCCGCGCGATGGTCTTGTCAGGCGTCGGATCGATGCGCGCGGCCGGGCAGACGGCCGGGGGCGGAAGGTCGGTGCCGCCGTCCACGTGCGAGCCGGGGTCGTACGTCGCGATGGCGCTGCCACCGTGGAAGATCACTCCGCCGTCGAGCGCGGGAGAGAGCACGCCACCGCCGACGGCCCACACGCCGCCGTCGGGATCGATCCACGCCGCGTGCAGCGATTGCACCGCGGTCTTGATCCCGGTGTCGATGCGGCGCCAGGTCCCGCCGACACGTTCGTACATCGTGCCGTCGGCGCCGGAAGCCACGCCATGGCCATCGGGACGCAGAAAGACTCCTTGGATGAGCGGTGCGTCGGGCGGCGTCACGTCGACGGGCGGCACCAGGGGCGCGGCTTCGATGAGCGCGCCGAGGCCCGCACCCCCGACTGCCACCATGAATTGGTCGTTGGCAGCGACGGTGAAGAGCGTCTGCGTCGTGGGCGTCTTGACCGCGGTAAACGTTCCCCCTTGCGCGGCGTGCAGGAGGTTGCCGTGCGAGCCTACGACCCAGACGTCGGTCTGGTTGCCACACACCTTGAAGAAGCCGGGGGCCTCGCTGGTGTCGCCCGGAAGATCTTTCGGGACCTCGACGACGCTCCATCCGGTGCCGTCGTAATGCCACACGAAGCCGTCGCGACCCGACACGCTGCCGACAGCGTACGCGTCGTTGGGCGAGCGACCCCACAAGCCGAAGACGGTGTGTGCGGCGAGGCCCGGCGTCTTCATGCGAGTCCAGGTCTTGCCGTCCCACCGCAAGATCGTGGACGCGGCCCCGGCGGCGTACACGGTGCCGTCGGAGAATGCGTGGACCCACCACAGCGTGCCGAGCGAGTGGGTCGCGACGGTGCTCCAGGCCGTGCCGTCGTAGTGCAGCACCAGGGGCCCGGCACCGCCCTTGTCTGCTCCCACGGCCCAGACATCGTGCGACGAGGTGCCGTCGATCGACAGCAGTGCGGCCGCAAGCGGTGTCGGCGTGACCACCGTCCAATCGCGATCACCGTTTTCACAACCGGCGAGCCCGAGCGCGAGGAGACACGGCGCGAGCAAAGAGGCGAGGGTCACGGACGAATGTCGAAATTTGTTGGATGGGCTCATTCGGCTCGAACGCATGAGCACGAACAGTGCCATCGAATCAAACCGTGTGCGTTGTAACGGTTACGCGGCGTCGAACCGCGAATTTCTGAGCCCGAGCGGGAAAATCCACGACATCCACGTCGCCAAGTTGCCGATTCGGTGCGGCCGCGATCTGGCACGATGCGTGGAGTGTCTACGTTTCCTTGGAGGCCTCGACTATGACGCGTTCGCCCTACTGGAAGTTTCTCGCCCTATTTTGTGGCGCCACGCTCGGTCTTGGCCTCGTCGAGCCGAACCCTGCCGACGCGTGTGGCTGCTTCACGCCGCCAGATCCGTCGGTGCCCATCGTGCAGGCCGGCGAGCGCATCGCGTTCTCCATGGCCAATGGTGAAGTGACCGCACACATCCAGATCCAGTACGCCGGCAACGCGGGGGAGTTCGGTTGGATCCTCCCGCTCCCGTCCGTGCCGAAGCTCGAGCTCGGCAGCGACGAGCTCTTCACTCAGCTCACCGCTACCACGCAGCCGAAGTACCGGCTCACCGCGGTGTACGACGGCAATTGTGCGTTCAATCCGGCGAACAGTCGCGGTGGCTTCGGCGGGCCGACCGCGGCTGGAAGTGTCGAGGACTCGGGCAAGAACGGCTCGAGCCCGCTCGTGTACCAGGACTCCGTGGGTCCCTACGACTACGCGGTGCTGAAGGCCGACAAGAAGGACGAGATGCTCGCGTGGCTCGCCACCAACCGCTACTTCGTGCCCGCCGGCACCGATGCGTCGGTTGGCCCGTACATCCACCCCGGTGCGTTCTTCCTCGCGCTCAAGCTGAAGAGCGGCAACTCGACGGGTGATCTGCAGCCGGTGGTGCTGCGCTACGCGTCCGACCTGCCGATGATCCCGATCGTGCTCACGTCGGTGGCGGCGCAACCCAACATGGGCATCCAGGTGTGGATGCTGGGCAAGGGCCGCGCGATTCCGCGCAACTACTATCACACCGTCATCAACGACTCGAAGATCGACTGGCTCTCGGCCGGCGCCAACTACAACGACGTGATCATCGCGGCGACCAAGGAGGCCATCGGCCGTCACACCTTCGTGACCGAGTACGCTGGCTCGACCAGCGTGATGCAGAAGGTCCTCAACTCGCCCGGTCGCTTCGGCACGCAGGCCGAGCTCGCGGCACAGCCGGATGCGGTCGCGTTCGTGGACTATCTCAACAACAAGAGCTTCGCGTACACCGGCCAGCTCACGTCGCTCCTCGGTCGCTACATTCCCGTACCTGCGTCGCTCCTCAAGAACGGCTTCACGGCCCAGAGCTTCTACCAGAACATCTCCTACTACCTCGGCAGCTACCGCACGCAGAATCCGCAAGAGTTCGTGGGCTACTCCACCAACTACGTGCCGGTGCAGATGGCGCAGGAGATCACCGATCGCGTCGTGACACCGACGCTGGCGGCTGGCGCGATGTTCGACACCGCCCCCTACCTCACGCGGCTCTACACCACGTTGTCGGCCGAGGACATGAACAAAGATCCCGTCTTCAGCTTCAACCCGAGCCTGCCCGACTACGCGAACCTCCACGAGGGCACGATCACGTATCACTGCGGCTTCTTCGGCTCCGAGAACCAGAGCACCACGTCGGCGACGCTGAAGACGGCAGCAGGCTGGCAGGTCGACTACCCAGCCGGCACCGGTCAACAAACGGGGACGTCGTTCGTCGCGCCCGCGGGGCCATCGAGCCAGGTCATCGAGATCCTCGGCGAGGAGGGTGCACCGCAGTCGGTCACCGACAACACCTCGGTCATCGCAGCCAGTCTCTCGCGCAACGAAGGTTGCGATGTGAGCTCGCACCGTGACGCGGGCCGCACCGCAGGTCTCGCCGGTCTCACACTGCTGGCCGTGGCCGTGGCGGCCAGTCGCCGCAAGCGCGCGCGGTAGCCGGTGCGCCGCGTTGCGTCCAGCCTCATCGTCGCGCTCGCGTTGGGCGGCGCGGGCTGCGGCGGCGCAACGGCGATCACGGACGGCGTGCTGTCACTCGGAGGCACCGCAGTCGATGGCTCCGGCTTCGTTCCGCTGACGGGTGATCAAGAGCTGGTCAGCGGATCGCAAGGCGGCTTTCACGTCTGGTTGAAGTTTCGCATTCGCGGAATGCAGCCCGAGCCCGTCACGGTGCGCCGCACGGCGCGCCGCATCTCCGACAATCGCTTGCTGCTGCAAGCGGAAGGCCCGTTCGAGGTCGGCGCAGCCAATGACGCCGGCACGTGGGAGCTGCCGAGCCCGATTCCGACCTTCCTCTGCCCCAGCCCGCTCGGCGTCGACATCATCGGTCAGCCCGTGCGCTTCCGCGTCGAGCTCGCGGGCCCGAGTGGCGCGATGATCGACGTTGCCGAGAGCAACGCGACGCCGCGCTGCCCGACGGACAACCAAGCACCATTCTGTCAGCAGATCTGCTCGGGCCGGTAGGCCACGTCGCGCGAAGCCCGTGTGCGATAGGATGGGGCGCCACCGTGAGCCCGCTGCGACTCGATCTACACCGCCACCTCGAAGGCTCGCACTCGGTGCGTGCGCTCGCGACCGTCGCCCGTGCGCACGACGTGCGCAGCCCGGTGTTCTTCGATGCGACTCGGCAGCACTGGCGGGACGAGGTGGAGCTCGCCAGCCTGCTCACGCTCTCCACCCCCAGCGACGACGCGGCGCGGTTCTACCGGTGCATCGTGAATGCGCGCTCCGCGTACGCGAACGTACAGGCGGTGCGTGATCTGTCCTTGCACGCGTTTCGCGAGGCGGCCGACGAGACCGATGGCTTCGAGATGCGCCTCAGCTTGTTCTCGATGACCCGCACGGTGCTCGAGAACCAGGGCGTGGCCTGGCGCACCTTGGCACCGCGCGACTTCGCGGAGACCCATGCGCGGCCGATCTTGTTGGCGGTGCTCGGCGCGCGCGACGACGCGGAGCGCGAGACGCAGAAGCCCATGCTGGTACGCCTCGGCCTCTCGCGGACGTTCGAGAGCGAGCCGCACTATGCCGCGCTGGCCGACATGGTGGTCGATCATGCGGAGGACTTGGTCGGGCTCGACGTGCTCGGCATCGTCACGGGCGCCGATACCGAGCCCCTGCCCGAGGCACTGGTGCAGCTCATCACGAAGCTGCGCAAGCACCTGCCCGATCTCACCATCCACGCGGGCGAGTTTGCCGGGCCGCAGGCGGTGGAGCGCACACTTGCGCTCGAGCCGCACGGCATCGGTCATGGCGTGCGCTCACTCGAGAGCCCTACGACGTTGTCGCGACTGGTGCGCGAGTGCGTGACGCTCGAGGTCTGCCCGACCAGCAATCGACTGCTCATCCCGACGGCGCTGGCTGCGCTGGAGAAGGCGCACGCCGGGGCCACGCCGCTGCGCGCCTTGCAGCAAGCGCACGTGCACTGTGTGCTCGGCAGTGACGACCCCACGCCGATGCGCACCACGTTCGCAGCGGAGTGCTCCATCGTGCACGATCGTGGCGTGGATCTCGAGCGTCTCGAGCGCGACTCGCGCCGTCGCTGGCGTCAGATCACCGGCAAAGACTTCGGAGCGGCGGGCTGACGACTACTGCAGCACCCACCTGAAGTCGAGCGGTCACGCGTCCGGGGTCCACCGTCCGCCGGTCGTCGGGCTACGCGGCGTCGATGACAGCTCCCGGGGGAGATCGACGCTGAACACACAGCCGATGCCCGGGTTGTTGCGCGCGTGGATGTCACCGCCATTGGCGCGCGCGCCACGTTCGCAGATCGACAGTCCGAGCCCCACCCCGGAGCGGTCCTCACTGCGCTGCTCGTAGGGCGTGAACAGCTCCTCGGCGCGGCCGGGTGGCAGTCCCCCGCACTGGTCTTCGACCTCTATGAAGACCCGGTCCGCGGTGGCTCGCGCGCGCAATACGATGTGGCCGTTCGTACGAGTGAACTTGAATGCGTTGTGGAGCAGGTTGGTGACCACCGATGCGAGAATCTGCCGATCAGCGACGATGGTGACGTCTTCTGCGACCGTCACGACCGAGAAGTGCAGAGCGCGTGTCTTGGCCTCGATGGTGGCGGCGACCTCGAGATCTTCGATGAAATCGAAGACGACGACTTGCTCTCGGTGTTGAATGCCGGAGCCGAGACGCACCTCGGCGAGCTCACGGTCAATCACGTTGCGCAGGCCGGTGAGACTGTTCCCGAGCAGCGCCCCCGTGCTTCCGCCGATGCCGACGTTGCCGGTCTTGAGTACGTCGTACGCCAGGCACGCACCGTTGAGCAGATTGCCGAGCTCGTGGGCGAGATGACCGAGACGTTCCTTCCCTTCGTACTCGCGCAGGCGCACATACTCGGTCACCGCTTCTGCGATGGCCTCATCGAGGCACAGGTTGAAGATCTTGAACTCGTTCGCGCTGATCTGCACCTTCATCTCGACAGCCAGCTCTGTGACCGTCTGACAGACACCGCCGTAGTCATGCACGACCTGCGCAACGGTGAAGCCTCGTCGCGAGAGCTCGCTGCCGTGCGCGGTAGCGCTCTTCGCCATTGCAGTCTTGGCGTTCAGCTTGCTGCGCAGGGTCTCCGCGATCTGATCGAGGAACAGCGGCACACCGTGCTCGAGCTCGTCGTCCGTGGGACGTGGGGCCGGCCTGCTGGACAGCTTCCCTCGGCATCGCGCGATGATCTCGGAGCGGTGCTCGGTGATGAACTCGTGCAGCATGGCGGCCCTCGATGGCGCCGATGTTGACGCTGGGAAAGGTTACTCCCTTGCTGGAAATGCACCATCGAGGCCTTACGGCCGAGGTGGCGGAACCGGAGCGCCGGTTTCTCGACGAGGAACCAGCTCGCCACCGCGAGCGCCGTCACCTCGGCGGTCACGCGCAAGGCGTCGTCCGCCGCGATCTCGTAGATGACCGTACTCGACACGAGCAGCTGTCCGGTGTCGATCGGCGATTACATCGAGGGCTTCTACAACATCGAACGACTACACTCCCATCTCGACTACGTCAGCCCAATCGCGTTTGAACTGAAGGCACGGATGTCTACCAAATCAACGTAGTCAAACTGTCCACGGAGATGAGGGAAGATCATTGTCTTTTGTCGCGCAGAGTAGAACGCCGATCGAGGGATGCTCGTGTGGCTTTTTCACATCGCGATCGAGTGCCTCGACGTAGAAGCTCAGCTTGCCGATGTCCTCGGGGCGGAACTCGCGAACCTTCAACTCGATGGCAACCAGGCACGAGAGCCCGCGGTGGAAGAACACGAGGTCGATCGCAAAATCCTGGTTACCGACCTGCACCGGGTACTCGGAGCCGACGAAACAGAAGTCGCGGCCGAGCTCGGTGATAAATCGGCCGAGATTGCGCAGCAGTGCGCCGTGGAGATCAGCCTCCGAGTGACCACCCGGAAGATCGACGAACTCGAGCGAGTAGACATCTTTGAAGTCTTCAACCGCTCCTGGGTGTAGTTCTCTCAACGTCGTTGAGAGTTTTGGTGACTCCAGAACGGAACGCTCGAATGCCGCAGCCTCGATCTGGCGGGCCAGCTCGCGCACATTCCAGCGCTTCTGTGGTAACTTCTCAAAAAGTGCCGGCGGCTCTCAATCGAGTCGCTGAATTCGTGCAGTATTGGGCGATTTGACGATGTGGCTGCCTTGGCTGCCGTCACT
>JAYUBF010000157.1:0-17584 GCA_043741435.1 Myxococcales bacterium | reverse complement strand
ACCGCAAGAAGTCGCTGTTGTCTGCGCGAAAATCGACCATGCCGAGCTAAAATCAAACGATTTCAAGCACTCCAGGCAGGCGGCAGCTTGCCCATCCGGGGAACATCCGTCAGAGCCGCGGCGAGCGACAGCGAAGCACCGAGGTCCGGCCTGGGTGGACTTCTCCTTGCCATTACACCTGACAGAATCTTTCGGACATCGAGCTTGGCCGAAAGACCGTGAGCGCCGAGCGCGCAGCGAAATTTGCACGGCTGCTCGAGCGATCCGAAGAGCAGTTTGTTCGGCTCGCGCTGCAACACCTCGTCTCTCAGGCGGGCCTGAAGTTTCGGGTCAACCTGGACGCTGCTTGATCGTGATGGCGAGTTTTCTGAAACAGGCAAACAACGTACCACCAAGATAGGCAGCAATATCAGAGGCTTATTATTGCAATCCTGGCGTCTGCGGTAGCCGGCAATGCGCTTGGTGCGCCACGCCAGAGGTGGCGTCGTATTTCTTGACCAACAAAGCCAGCCCGTCCACACGATTTCTGGCGCCGAGGTCACCGGAGATGTCGTCGTGCGCGGACTGAACGGAAAGATCGTCCCAAGGATTCCCTATCGGGGCACGAGCCCCAAGGGCACGAACATCGAAGTGCCCTACGCCACCGTCCGTCACGAGACGTACGACTATTCGTTATCGCGGTAGGTCCTGAATCGCCGGCGTAGATCTGTCCGTACAACGCTACAACGCTGTTGGCCCTGCTATCGGGGACACGACTGGTTACCAGCATGAGGTCCTCTGATATTCTGCGTCGGCGTGTCGTGCCGTTCCTATCTCGGGTTCGCCCTGCTCGTGATCGTCGCGCTGGGATCCGTGGCGCGTGCCGACGAGAAAGAGGCCGACGCCAGCGGGGTGACCGACCACCTGGCGGCCGTGCAAAAGGCCGGCGAGCTGCGCTGGGGCAACGACTCGCAAGGCGGCGCGCCGTACGTGTTCCAGGATCCGATGGACCCGAACCACCTCATCGGCTTCGAGGTGGAGCTGGCCGACGCGCTCGCGAAGGCGCTCGTGGTGAAGCCCCGTCCCGTCCAAGGGCAATGGGACACCCTGCTGCAGCTGCTGGAACGCGGTGACGTCGACGTGGCCATCTGCGGCATCGAGCTCGCCGACGAGAAGCGCCGCGTCGCGCGGTTGTCGCGCGCCTACTACGTGAGCCCCGAGCGCCTCAGCATTCGGCGCGGTGACGCGAAGGCACCGCGCACGCTGCAGGACCTGAAGGGCCGGAAGGTGGGCACGCTGCCGGGCTCACTGGCCGAGCGCATCCTCACCCGCGCGGGCGCCGACGTGCGCGGCTACGACGGTGGACAGAACGAAATCTACGAAGATCTGAAGCTCGGTCGCACCGATGCCGTGCTGCTCGACGAAGCGATCAGCCGCTACTACGGCGACCTCGACCCCGAGATCGAGACGCTGAAGGGAAGCTTCGGCGAGGTGCGCTACGCGATCGCGAGCCCGCTTCACGACGAAAAGATGGGGACGGCCATCGATCAGGCCCTCGACCAGCTCGCCAGCGACGGCAGCCTGCGCGCCATCTACGAGCGCTGGGGGCTGTGGAACGCCGAGACCGCCGCGCTCTTGAAGACGGACGCGAAGCCGCACCAGATCATCGGCGACGCCTACGAGCAGTGGAAGGTCGCGGTGGGTCGCATCCCGCCGTTCTGGCAGCGCGTCGTCGAGCGCTATCCGCGCATGTTGCCGCTGTTCGCGCGCGGGGCGGGCCTCACGCTGCTCATCTCGGTCTGTTCGATGTTGCTGGCCGTCGCGCTGGGTTTGCCGCTGGCGATGGGGCGCGTGTTCGGTCCATGGCCCGTGCGCTGGCTGGCCACGCTGTACCTCGAGGTCATTCGCGGCACGCCGCTCCTCGTGCAGATGATCATCCTGTACTTCGGTCTGCCCGAGCTCGGCATCAAGCTCGATCCGTTCCTCGCCGGCGTGCTGGCGCTCGGGCTCAACTATGCCGCGGCAGAGGCCGAGAACTATCGCGCGGGCCTCACGAGCGTGCACATCGGGCAGCATGAAGCGGCGTTCACGTTGGGGCTCTCGCGCCTCCAGACCTTGCGCTTCGTCGTCGCCCCGCAAGCACTGCGCGTGGCACTGCCACCCATGACCAACGACTTCATCGCGTTGCTCAAGGACTCCTCGCTGGTCGCGCTCGTCACGCTCACCGAGCTCAACAAGACGTACATGAACCTGGCGAACGCCACGCGCGATCACCTGGGTCTCGGCGTGGTGGTCGCGTTGTTCTACCTGCTCCTCGGCCTGCCGTTCGCGCGACTCGCGCGCGCGGTAGAGCTACGCCTGTCGCGCCGCGTGCGCGGCTGATGTCCTCTCGCGTCGTAGTGCCCAGCTCCATCGCGGTCGACAAGCTCGCAAAGCGCTTCGGTGACACGCTCGTCTTCGATGCCTTGAGCTTCGAGATCGACGCCGGTGGCACCGCGGCCATCCTCGGTCCGTCGGGCGGTGGCAAGTCCACGTTGCTACGCTGCCTCGTCGGCCTCGAGTCGTTCGACAGCGGAACGTTGCGCGTCGGTGAGTGCACGGTGCAGGGCGCCGCCGCAGGTCGTGCCGCGCATGCAGCCGGCCAGGCCTCCCTGCGAGGAACCGTGGGCCTCGTGTTCCAGAGCTTCGAACTGTTCCCCAACCTGACGGCGCTCGAGAACTGCATGCTCGCGCCGATGAAGGTGCTGGGCCGCTCCAGCGAACAGGCACGGCAACGAGCCTTGGGGTTGCTCGACCAGCTGGGCCTCTCCGCGCGTGCGACCGCGTATCCGGATCATCTCTCTGGCGGCCAGCGCCAACGCGTGGCCATCGCGCGGGCGCTCGCGATGGAGCCGCGCGTGCTGCTCTACGACGAGCCGACGAGCGCGCTCGACTCGTCCCTCAAGCAGGAGGTGGAGGCCGCGATCCGCGCCGTGGCTGCGACGGGCGTCACGCAGCTCATCGTGAGCCACGACGTACCGTTCGCGCACCAGGTGGCCGACCGCGTGTTCATGCTCGAGCGCGGCTGCATCCGCGAAGTGCCACGCGCGGTGGCCGAGCGCTTGACGTGATACGCTAAAGCATGGCTGTCCCTGCGAAGCGAGCAGCGACCTACGAAGACGTTCTCAGGGCGCCCACTCACCTCGTGGCCGAGATCGTCGATGGGGATCTTCATCTCTCGCCCCGGCCCGGCGGGTCACACGCAAACGTGGCTTCGGTCCTGGGCGAAGAGCTCGGTCCGCCCTTTCGTCGAGGGCGCGGGGGACCCGGCGGCTGGATCCTTCTCGACGAGCCAGAGCTGCATTTGGGAGCGCACGTGGTCGTGCCAGATCTCGCGGGCTGGCGCCGGGAACGCATGCCCCACGTCAGCGACGCACCGTTCTTTACCCTCGCGCCCGATTGGGTGTGCGAAGTGGCTTCCCCTTCGACCGAGAAGCTCGATCGAGCTCACAAACTGCCCATGTACGCGCGTGCGGGGGTGCGACACGCCTGGATCGTGAGCGCACAGAATCGGACACTCGAAGCGCTGCGCCTCGAGGGTGAGCGATGGCTGCTTCTCGGCGTCTTCAAGGACGCGGACCGCGCGCGTATCGAACCATTCGACGCCATTGAGCTTGATCTGTCGCTTCTTTGGGCAGATCTTGCGGGCGCTCCTTGAGGCGGACACGCGCGATGGACGACGCAACCTGCCGAGACGAGCCATCGTGAGCGCGGGCGCTACGATCTCGGCAAGCTCCAGCAACACGTGGAGCAGAGCACCGCTGGCGCCGGGGCCGGACCCGGCTTAGGGTACGCGCTCGGAGGCAGCAAAATGGCCCGGATGGTTCAATGCGTGAAGCTCGGTCGTGAGGCCGAGGGTATGAAGTGGAAGCCGTTCACTGACGACTTCGGCCAGAAGCTCTTCGACAGCGTCTCCGACGAGGCATGGCGCGGCTGGATCGAGCACAGCAAGATGCTCATCAACGAAAACCGCCTCGATCTCATGTCGGCGCGCGCGAAGAGCATCCTGCGCGAGCAATGCGAAGCCTACTTCTTCGGCGACGGTGGGAAAGTGCCCGAGCAGTTCGTGGCTCCGACGAAGGACCACCCGTGAGCACGGCCGGCATGGCCAGCCGTTTCACAATCTGCTAGATCGGCGCACCTCGTCATGTTGACCCTCTTTCTCTCGCTCGCGATCGGCGCCATCGTCGGTGCCGCGCTGCACTTCTCCAATCTGATCCACTCGTGGGTCGGCGCCATCCTGCCTGCCATCCTCGTTGCGCTGGCAGCGGCCATCCTCTTGTTCCGTCGAGTCGCCGGTCAGATCGGCCCGGTGGTGGAAGAGGCGCAACGGCACCTGCAAGGTGGCCGGCGCGAGATGGCGCTCGGCAGTCTGCGGGCAGGCCTCAAGTGGGGCCGCTGGCATCCTTTGCTCGAGGCGCAGCTGCGCAGCCAGATCGGCGCCTTGCTCTACGACTCGAAGGACTACGAAGGTGCCATCGTCGAGCTGCAGCGCGCCGCGAAGACGCCGTGGGAATCGCGCGCTTTCCTCGCCTGCGCCTACTTCAAGCAGCACGAAGAAGCACCGATGGTGCAGGCCTTCGAGGACGCGTCCAAGGCCGGTGAAAAAGACGACCTGTACTGGACGCTGTACGCGTGGTGCATGAACGCGGTTGGCAAGAAGCAAGAAGCGCTCGCGGTGCTGGCGCGCGGCCTCGACAAGATGCCTCAGCAGCAGCGCCTGCTCGGCCACGTCGAGGCCATCAAGGAAGGCAAGAAGCTCAAGGTCGCGCCGTACGCCGATCGCTGGGCCCGCTTCGGTCTCGATGGCAGCATCGCCACCGGCGGTATGAAGATCCCGAAGGCGATGCGCGGCTTCGCGCAGAAGCCGGGCTTCCGTCAGCGCCCCGTCAAGAAACGGTAGTTACGCCGCGCGCTGGCGCCGCGAGCGGTGGCGCGCTTCGAGCCAGCGGTCGAAGGCGACGACGGCGATCGACTCCGTCACGATCTCGTACACCTGACGCCGGCTGATCTTGATCACCGTCGCCGGGTCGAGCGGATCGACGGCGTCGCGCAAGAGCTCGAGCGTGCTGAGGCCGATCCACAACGGCCACAGCGCGGCGAGCCGCAACCGGGGCTGCGTGCGGGGAATGGCCATGACGTACGGAAACGCGGCGTCGACGTGTTGCAGCGCGCGTTGGCGCAGCGACTCGAACACCGGGCGCACGCGCAGGCGGCGCGACGGATCGAGCAGGTCGTTCGGGCGAAGGCCCACCGGGTCGAGGAGCTCGGTCGGCAGATAGCAACGGCCCTCGGCGAGGTCGCTCGGGATGTCGCGCAACACGTTCACCAGCTGCAGCGCCTTGCCGAGGCGTACCCCTCGCGCGACGAAGTCCGGGCGCGCCAAGCGTGACAGGCCAGGGACGTGCGCGGCCGTCACCAGCGTCCAGTACTCACCGACGCATCCGGCAGCGTAGTAGGTGTGCTCGTCGAGATCGCTCCACGTCGGGAGCGCCACCGGCACCGGGGATGGATCGCCCGGCTGCGCGTTCGGGAAACGAGACAGATCGCGCTCCATGCCGGTGATGAGGGTGTCGAGGACACGCTCGGCGCGAAACCGATCGGAGTCGGTGAACGCGTTCAGCGCTTCGAGGCACGCCGCGATCCGTTGCAGCAGCTCGCGCTCGGCGGCGCTGCCGACCTCGCGATCGCTCACCGACGGCAAAAATGCCGAAAGATCTCTCACGAGCGCGTGGCGATCGGCATCGGCGGGGAGCGCGCGGCGCAGCTCGCTCAGCAGCGCGAGCCGCTGGGTGGCCGGCAGGATGCGCGTGTCGGCGATGGTGTCGGCCGCGCGGGCCACGAGGTAGGCGGCCTTGAGCTGGCTGCGCACCGACTTCGGCAGAACGGCAAGGCTCAGGTAGAAGGAGCGCGACACGCGCTTGAGCAGTGCGTCCAGATCGACCGGCGTGTGCACCAGAGCGCCGCTACCCGACGAGGACCTTGTCGAGACGGAGCAGCTTGAAGATCGCGAGTGGCTGATCGCGCAAGCCTCGCACCACGACCTTGCCGCCAATCGCACGGACGCGCTTGTACAAGGACACGATGGCGCCGACTCCGGAGCTGTCGATGAGGCGCAGAGCCGACAGATCGACGATCACGTTCTTGCGTTGCTCGGCCACCAGCGACTCGATCGAGGCGCGCAGGTCGGGCGTGGAGAGCGCATCGAGCGATCCTTCGATGGAGAGCGTGGTCTGGTCGTCCGAGTCGGTACGCATGAAGTTCACGGCGCACCTCCAGACGGTGCCGCCATCGCGGCGTCATCGTGGAGCTGCTTTGTCATCGAAAGAACGTTCGGAGCACCGGCGTGGTAGCGCACGGTGTCCATGAAGGAGCGAATGATGAAGAGGCCGAGACCCGACTCGGGAAGCGAGTCGAGATCGGGCTCTTTGATCTGGGTGGGGTCGAAGCTCTGGCCGTGATCGGAGATACGCAAGGTGATGGCACCGGCTTCCACCTCGATATCGAGGTCGATGATGCCGAGCGGGCGGCCGCGATAGCTATGGATGGCGGCGTTGTTGAATGCCTCGCCGAACGCCGACAGCACCTGGTTGTCGAAGTCCGCCTTGCCCTCGTCGTTGGAGGCGTTGCGGTGTGAGACCAGCTTGCAGGCGGACGCCACGACGCGGATCGCGAGGTCGCGATAGTCGAGGGAGCCCGGGACCTGGAGCCGGATGAGAGACACCTACCGTGAATCTAACGTACGATGACGGCATGACGCCAGCGGTGCGCCTCGCCAAGCGCGCGATCGATGTGTTCGGCTCCGTGGTGGGCCTCGCGGTTGCGGCTCCGGTGCTTCCCTTCATCGCGGCCGCGATCTATCTCGATTCACCGGGCCCGGTGCTGTTTCGTCAACGCCGCGCGGGTTCGCTCATCGGGCCGGATGGCCTGCCCGGTCGCACCGGACGCTTCCGCTTCCACGAGTTCGAGATGCTGAAGTTCCGCACGATGCGCATCGACGCCGAGAAGAAGACGGGCGCCGTCCTCGCCCAGCAGGACGACCCCCGCGTGACGCGCGTCGGACGCTTCTTGCGGCGCACCCGTCTCGACGAGCTCCCGCAGTTCTTGAACGTGTTGCGGGGTGACATGAGCCTCGTCGGTCCGCGACCGGAGCGCCCGGAGCTGCTCGAGAACCTTGCGCTCACGATCCCGTTCTTCGAAGAGCGCATGCGCAACGTGAAGCCCGGCATCACCGGCCTCGCGCAGATCTCGCTCGGCTACTCGGGCAAGGCGCCGGACGGCAGCTCGATCAACGAGTTCAAGGAGCAGCTCACCAATCCGTTCAAGCTCGAAGGCGCCGACGACTCGGAAGCCGACGACATGCGCATGAAGATGTTGTTCGACCTCGCGTACAGCGCGAACCTCGAGCAGCTCTCCACGTACGTGCCGATGGAGCTCAAGATCGTGTTCCAGACGCCGCTGGTGATGCTCCGCGGCCTCGGTCGGTGAGCTTCTCCATCGCACACGTGCTGCCCACCTTCGGGATGGGCGGCCAGGAGCGCGTGGCGTTGGATCTCGCGGTCGGGCAGAAGGCGCGAGGCCACCGCGTGATGGGGGTATCGCTGGCCGAGGGCACGAGCGGCCCGCTGGCCGACGAGTTTCGTGCGCACGGCATCCTAGTGCATTCGCGCACCAAGTGGCCCCGTCGCGTCGGCATCGATGTCTCGCTGCCGTTACGGCTCGCGTTCTTGTTCCGCACCCTAGGCGTGGACGTCGTGCACACCCACAATCCGCAGCCGCTCATCTACGGTGCGCCGGCGGGCAAGCTCGCGGGCTGTGCGACGGTGCACACGCGGCACGGCGAGAATCCGGATCCGCTATTGCGCAAGGTGCTGCGTCGCTTGTCGGGGACGCTGGCCGATGCCTATGTCGCCGTGTCGGAGGAGACCGCCGCGCTCGCCCGGCAGGAGCACGACGCCAAGCTCTCGAAGATCAGCGTCATCCGCAATGGCATCGATCTGTCGCGCTTCGATCCGGACCGTCCCCAGCGTGCCGTGGTGCGCCGGGAGCTCGAGATCCCCGATGAGGCTTGGGTGGTGGGCACCGTCGGGCGCGCGGTGTCCGACAAGAACCACGCGCTGCTCGTCGACGCCATGCGTTCGCTGCCCGATGTCCACGCGATCGTCGTCGGTGACGGCGGGCTGCTGCCGGCCTTGCGCGAGCAAGTGGCGGCATTGCAGCTCGGCGCCCGTGTGCACTTGCTCGGCGTGCGGCGAGATGCCCCGCGCGTGATGCAGGCCTTCGACGTGTTCGCGATGTCGTCTCGCTCCGAAGGTCTGCCGCTGGTGATTTTGGAGGCGATGGCTTCGGCGTTGCCGATCGTGTCGACCGCGGTCGGAGGAATCCCGAACGTGATCGCCGATGGCCAAACCGGCCTCCTCGTACCGTCGCTGGAACCGGACGCGTTCGCGAACGCACTGCGCCGGGTGCGGGACGATCGTGCGCTCGCGCAACGGCTCGGCCGAGAAGGTCGCAAGCTCGCGCTGTCCGAGTACTCGGCCGATGTGATGGTCGATCGCTATCTCACGCTCTACGAGCGGTTGCGTCGAGGGCACTAGCGCATGGCGTGGCTCGTCGTGATCGCGCTCGCGATCCCTCTCTACACCTACTTCGGCTATCCGATCTTGCTCGGGGTCCTCGCGCGGCTCTTTCCCGCGCGGGCCGCGGGAGAGGATGCGAGCTGGACGCCGAAGGTGAGCGTGCTCATCCCCGTGTACAACGCGGCGTCGTACCTGCCGGCCAAGCTCGACAGCTTACTGGCGCTCGCTTGGCCGAAGGATGCGCTCGAGATCTTCGTGTACTCGGATGGCGCCACCGACGAGACCGATGCGCTCACCGACGCATATGCGGCGCGCGATCCACGCGTGAAGCTGGTGCGCGGCGGGGTGCGCGCCGGTAAGCCCACCGCGGTGAACCGCATGCTCGACCTGGCGACGGGCGAGGTGCTCCTCATGACGGACATCCGACAACCGCTCGAGGTGGACTGCTTGCGCGCGCTGATCCGGCGCCTGGCGCCGAGCGAGGTCGCATGTGTTTCGGGCAACCTTCTGTTGCCCACCACCGCGGGTGCCGGCGTGTACTGGAAGTACGAGAGCTGGTTGCGCAACCAAGAGGCACGCTTCCGCTCGATGCTGGGCGTGACCGGGCCGATCTACGTCATCCGCAAGGCCGACCTCCCAGGGCTCCCTGCCGACACGATCCTCGATGACATGTGGATCCCGCTGCGCCTACGGCTCGCGGGTCGTCGCTTGTTGTTCGCCGCCGACGCCATCGCGCACGACCAAGCGTTCGACGACGAGCGCGAGTTCGGCCGCAAGGTGCGCACGCTCGCCGGCAACTATCAGATCTTGAGCCAGCTGCCGTCGCTGCTGTGGCCGTGGTCGAACCCGTCGTGGTTCGAGTTCGTGTCGCACAAGATCATGCGCCTCGTGTGCCCGTGGGCGCTCATGCTGTCGTTCGTGTTGCTCCCCATTGCCTGGGCGGCCGAGTCGCAGCCGTTCTACGGTCTCGCTGCGCTCGCGCAGGTCGGCTTCTATCTGCTCGCGCTCCTTGGTGAACGGGCCGGTAGGCTCGGCCAGGTGGCGCGCACCTTCGTGGTGCTGAACACGGCTGCCGTCGTCGGGTTGTGGCGTCACGTCCGCGGCGCGCAGCGCGTGACCTGGTAAGCGCGCGCCAACCTCGAGTACAATCGCGCGACCCGAATGGCGATCCTGAAAGGGAAGCGAGAGTTGATGGCCCGCGCCCTCGGTGCCTCGCTGCTGCGGCCCGTCGGCCGCGCCTTGAGCGGCGCGACCATGCTCGGGCTCACCTACCATCGCATCTGCGACTTCGACGTGCTCGACGACGGCGTGATCTCCGCCTCCATCGACGAGTTCGATTGGCAGCTCTCGTTCCTGAAAGAGAACATCCGCGTGCTCTCAGGCGAGGAGATCGCCAAGCTCGCGGGCGGCCAGCTCACCCTGCGCGAGCCGGCGCTCGTCATCACGTTCGACGACGGCTACGCCGACAACCTCGACGCCGGCCGAGTGCTCGCGCGCCACGGGCTGCCCGCGATCTTCTTTCTCACCACCAGCTTCATCAACACCGACACCATCACGCTGTGGGATCGAATCGCCTTCGCGGTGAAGCGCACGGAGCAGCCGCGGCTCGCGCTCCCGGCGCTGGGCGACGAAGATGCGCAGACCGTGGACGTGACGCCACGGGACGTGGCCATCCGTCGCTTGCTCGCCAGCTATGCGGCGCTGCCGAACTCCCTGCAAGAGCGCTTCACCGAAGCCGTCGAGATCGCGGCCGGTGCTTCCGTGGCGGGGAGTGCGCGCGAGCGTCCATTGTTCCTGCGCTGGGACGACGTGCGTACGCTGCACTCGCTCGGGCACAGCATCGGCGCGCACACGCACTCGCATGCGATCCTGTCGCAGATCCCGCTCGAGCAGCAGGAGACCGAGCTTCGGCTCTGCAACGAAGCCATCGCTCGCGAGATCGGTGTTGCGCCGCAGCTGCTCGCCTATCCGAACGGCAAGCAGTGGACGTTCTCGCAGCAGACCAAGGCGCTCGCGCAGCGCATGGGCTACGCGGCCGCATTCTCATTCTACGGCGGCCACAACGAGTCGGACAAGCTCGACGCCTACGACCTGCGTCGCGTGTGGGTGTCACCGACGGAGTCGCGCGACCTCTTCCGTGCGCGCATCAACTTCCCGCAGCTGCTGTCGTAGCAACTCGATCGCTTGCCGCTTGCATCGTCGCTGGCGGCGCGATCGAGAACATGTCGAGGATCATCGGCGCGATGCGCGTGAGGGGCAGCTTGTCGGTGTGTACCCGATGCGCGCGATCGGGCTTCCGGATCCACAGCATGCCGTCGGGGTGGTGCATGCCCGACTTCACGCCTTCGATCTGATAGAGCAGCTCGCCGAAGCGGAACGGCGCCGGCCCACCGACCACATCGGCGTGCTTCTCGATCTTGCCGTGGAGCGAGCAGCCGGCGTGGATCGAGGCACCATCTAGATGCACGGCGAGCACGCGCTCACCATCGAGCGTGAGCGCCTCGAGCCTGCGCGCGCCCTGCTCGGCATCGGCCGCGTTGCGGAAGCGAACGTGGAAGTTCTGCGTCATCACCGGCACCGCTTCGGTGTAGCGCTCGACGCCCGCTGCGGCGAGGAAGCGCTCGAAGTCGCGCGGGCGGTAGCTGATCTTGCCGCCATCTTCTTCGAACAATAGATACGGCTGCTGGCTGAGCGCTGTGGCGAACACCAGCGTGGTGTCGGGGCGTGCTAGATCGATGAAGCGACCGATGAGCGAATCCATCCGCCGATAGCCGTAGAGGATCGCGTCGCGGTGCTCGGCCTGATCGTCGCTGGTGGGCTTGAGCTGGAAGCCGGCGGGGTCGAGGTTGCGCCAGAAGTAGTGCTGGTAGTGGGCCGTGGAGTTCGCGAAGAACGTGGCGAAGCTCGGGCTCAGCTTCTTGTAGTAGTGACGGAACACGTCGAACTGTAGAAGGTCGAGCGCCGCCGCGCGCTTCCACCGCGCCCGATGGTTGGTGCGCTCCTCCGCGAGCTGGAGAGTGAGGCCCACCACGCTCTCGGGCGAGAGGCCGTGCGTGGCCATGAACAGGCCGAATTTCGCGTAGTCCGTCGGTGACAACGGAGTCTTGTCGTTGGTGTACTCGGCGACGTTGCGCTGCACGAAGTCGAAGTACGTCGACAGGTCCGGGTGCGAGGGCCGAAGCTCCGTCGCCCACGGGTCGGGCATCAGCATGCCGTTGAAGCCCGGTCGATAGCCCGCGTTCATCGAGCCGCAGACCCAGCTCGACCGACCGTGCTGCGAGAGCACGTCCCAGAGCCGCGGCGCCGTGAGCTTGTGTCCATCGCTGAGGTTGAAGATCTTGTGCGCCGAATACGGCATGCCGGTGTGGATGGTGACCCACTGGATCCACGGCTCGAGGAAGGGCGGCTTCTCTCCCGCGTCGGTGGTGTACACCTGCGACTGCCGCCGAAAGCGCTCGAAGTTCGGCAGCTCGCCCGCCTGAATGAAGCGCTCCATCAGCGGCGGCGACAGCTCGTTGAGCTCGATCAAGATCACCGACGGCTGTGTGCCTGTACTCATGAGGCCAACGCTAACATTAAAGAGATGTGATCAATCGTGACGCCGAGACCTAGCCACCCAGCCCATCCCTTGCCGCGGTCTCCGCGGCCATGTTAGCAAGCATGGCATGAAGCTTTCATTCCGTCTGTCTTCGGTTGTAATGGTGTTCTCGGCGTTCGCTGCCGTTGGGTGTGGCGGTGGCGAGACCTCGACGACCCAGGGACTCGCCTGTGGGGGTACGTTCACCCCGTGTGGCGGCGAGATCTCTGGCAAGTGGTCGGTGGCGAGCTTCTGTGGCACGCCCGACGGGCTCAAGAGCTGCCCGACGGCCGCGGCGAAGTACACCGCTGTGTCGTGGGTCGGCTCGCTCGAGTTCACGCCTGACTCCACCATTGGACGCGGCATCACGGGCGCCACCCTTCAGACCTACAACGCGAGCCTCGACTCTGAACTCTCGATCCCCTCGGCGTGCATCTCCAAGACTTGCTCGACGATGACGGCCGTGGAGCACGCGACTTGCGCCGAGCAGCCAGCCGACCTCGGCTCGACGTGCGTCTGCAAGGTGCACACGGACAGCCTGTCGACGGGACCGCAGACCGACTACTACCAGCTGTCCGGCAACAACGTCATCATCGGGCTCCAGAACTGGGTGTACTGCGTGAAAGGCGACACTTTAACGTTGTCCACGTCGCTCACTGACGGTGCCGGCGTCAAGCGCCTCACACTCAAGCGCGGCGCGCTCTAGCCTCCACCTTCGGCCAGACGTATCAGGCCTCGCGCCCATCGCTCGTTGCCTTCGGCGTGTTCATGCACGCGGCTGTTGCTCGTGGACAACTTCGCCACGCTGGTCCTCGTCGGCAACGTTGTCCACTTGCCCGTTCGCCGCTGACCCACGTACGATTCGGGCGGCCATGTCCACGAAGATCCTGTGCGTCGCTGGGGCTCGACCGAACTTCATGAAGATCGCGCCCATCTTGCGAGCGCTGCGAGCGCGCGCGCAGTTCGACGCCAAGCTGGTGCACACGGGCCAGCACTACGACGAGAAGCTGTCGAAGATCTTCTTCGAGGACCTGAAGATCCCGCGGCCCGACCTGGAGCTGGAGGTGGGCTCCGGCTCCCACACGCAGCAGACCACCGAGATCATGCGGCGCTTCGAGCCGGTGCTCGCAGCGGAGCAACCCCAGGCCGTGCTGGTGGTGGGCGACGTGAACTCCACCATCGGCTGCGCCGCCGTGACGGCCAAGCACTTCTTGCCCGAGCCGTTCCAGTTCCGTGGCCATCCACGTCGTCGCCCGCTCGTGATCCACGTCGAGGCCGGGCTGCGCTCGTTCGACGACGACATGCCCGAAGAGATCAACCGCAAGCTCACCGATGCGATTTCGGACCTCTTGTATGTGTCCGACCCCGCCGGGATGGACAACCTCAAGCGTGAAGGCGCCGGTGACGAGCGAACGATCTTTGTCGGGAACGTGATGATCGACACGCTGCTCGCGGCCAAAGACCAAGCGATGAAATCGGGCGTGCTCGGCGAGCTGGGCGTCTCCGAGAAAAGCTACGTCCTCGTCACGCTCCACCGGCCATCGAACGTGGATGATCCGAAGGCGCTGCAAGCGTTGCTCGATACCATCGATCACGTCAGCCGTGAGAACGCGCTCCAGGTGGTGTTCCCGGTGCACCCACGCACGCGGCAACGCCTCGCCGCGTCGGGGCTCACGCCCGATGCCTCGCGCTGGAAGCTGTGCGATCCATTCGGTTACCTCGACTTCATGCGCCTGCAGGCCTCGGCACGGGTGGTGCTCACCGACTCGGGCGGCGTGCAGGAAGAGACCACCGTGCTCGGGGTGCCGTGCGTGACGCTGCGCGAGAACACCGAGCGGCCTTGCACCATCAGCGAGGGCACCAACCTCCTCGCCGGCACCGAGCGTGGCGCGATCCTCGCAGCGACGAAGGACGCACTCGCCATGAAGCCGAGTGGTCGGGTGCCGCGCTTCTGGGATGGCAAGTCGGCCGAGCGCATCGCCGAGCACCTCGCGAGCGTGGTGTCGTAATGGACGAGGGCATGCGTGGACAGAATATCGTCTGCTTCGCGAAGGACTGGACGGAAGATCCCACCTCGAACAACCACGTCATGCGGTTGCTCGCGCGGGACAACCAGGTGTTGTGGCTCAACTCCATCGCCACGCGCACGCCGAGCCTCGGCAGTGCGAGCGACGTCGACAAGATCAAGCGCAAGCTGAAGAGCTTCATCGAGGGGCCGAAGGAAGTGACGCCGGGCTTGTCGGTGTTCACGCCGCTGGTCCTGCCGTTCCCGCACAGCGCGGCGGCGGTGCTCGCCAATCGCCAGATCTTGCGCGGCACCGTCGCGTTCCAGAAGCGCCGCCTCCACATGGACGAGTTCCAGCTGTGGAGCTTCATCCCGACGGCGGTGGAGTACTTCGGGCACCTCGGCGAATCACTGCGCGTGTACTACTGCACCGACGAGTGGTCGCAGTTCTCGTACGTCGATTCGGCGCGCATCGTGAAGATGGAGCGCCGCTTGATGGAGATGGCCGACATCGTGTTCTGCACGTCGCGCACGCTGCTCGAGACGAAGAAGGCGTTCAACCCGGAGACGCACCTTGCGTCGCACGGCGTCGACTTCGCGCACTTCTCGCAGGCCATGGACGAGAACACGCCGGTCGCTCCCGAGCTCGCGGGCATGAAGGGCCCGGTGCTGGGCTTCTTCGGTCTCATCCACGACTGGATCGACATCGACCTCGTGGGCTACCTCGCGCAGCAGAGGCCCGACTGGAACATCGTGATGATCGGGAGCGTGAAGGTCGACAACAGTCGCTGGACGCAGCAGAAGAACATCCACTGGCTGGGGCGCAAGCGCTACGAGTCGCTGCCGTCGTTCTGCCGCGGCTTCACCGTTGGGCTCATCCCGTTCGTGCTCAACGAGCTCACGCGCAACGTGAACCCGATCAAGCTGCGCGAGTACTTGTCCGCGGGCCTGCCGGTGGTGTCCACCAACCTGCCCGAGGTCGCGCTGTGCAGCGAGTGGTGTGACGTCGCGCTCACGAAGGAGACGTTCCTCGCGAGGTGCGACAAGGCGATCGCCGAGGATTCGCCGGCGGCTTGCAAGAAACGAGCGGATGCGATGCGGGCCGAGGATTGGGACAACAAGGTGGCGCAGCTCGGCGAGCACATCGAGCGCGTCCGGAAGCAGAAGCGGCGATAGACCCGTGAGCACCGTCGTCCTTTTGCCGACCTACAACGAGGCAGGCAACCTCGAAAACATGCTGAAGGCGATTCGCGAGAACTTGCCCGAGGCGAGCGTGCTCGTGATCGACGACAACTCCCCCGATGGGACGGGCGATGTCGGCGATCGCTGCGCGGAGCGCGACCCGCTCGTGACCATCGCGCATCGGCCGGGCAAGCAAGGCCTAGGCGTGGCGTATCGCTGGGGCTACCAGTGGGCGCTCGACCAGGGGCACGACTACGTCATCCAGCTGGACTGCGACTTCAGCCACGACCCGGCCGACCTCCCGCGCCTGCGCGGTCTGCTCGAGAACCATCCGGCCGTCGTCGGCTCGCGTCGCGTGGCCGGCGGTGGCGCGGTGGGCTGGCCTTGGTATCGCAACCTCATCTCGTCGGCGGGCAGCTTCTACGCACGCACCGTGCTGTCGTCCTCGGTGAACGACCTCACCACCGGCTTCAAGGGCTTCCGCCGGGAGGCGCTCCAGAAGCTCGATGTGCCGAACCTTCGCTCCGACGGCTTCGGCTTTCAGATCGAAGTCACGGCCTCGCTCATCGCGCTCGGCGTGCCCGTGCACGAGATGCCGATCATGTTCGCCGATCGCAAGTGGGGCGAGTCGAAGATGTCGTCGAAGATCTTCGTCGAGGCGATGCTGAAGGTCTGGCAGGTTCGCAGCCGCACGCGCGACCTGCGCAACCGCGCCAGCTAACGCAGCGTGGAGCCGGGCTGGTACCGCGTGAGCAACGACCGACCCGTGAGCCGGTAGTACGTGTAGTTGACCACGTAGTGGAGGAAGAACACCTCCCACAAGAACCGCAACAAGCCGATGTTCACGCGGCGGGCATCGGTCTCCACGATCAGCTTCGCGTCGAATTCCGTGCGACCGACCTTGGACAGCGACGAAAAGAGCGAGATCTCGTCGCCACCGACCAGCACGTTCGCGTCGAAGCCGTTCGACCGCAGATATGCACTGCGACGGAACGCGACGTTGGTGCCGACCGCGTACACAGCGCGACCCGCGAACCACGCGACGATGCGCCACCACGCGTACCAGCACCAGATGAACGCGGGCGCCCAGAAGCGTCCTTGCGTGTAGCGCGCGGGGCCCGTGAGTCCGACCAGCTCGGGTGAGGCGGCGAAGCGATCGCGGATGCGCAGGGCCCAATCGGGCGGGCACACCGAGTCGGCGTCGAGCACGGCCACGAGCGCACCGCGCGCGGCACGCACACCTGCCGTCTTCGCGTGAACGGCGCCCAGCCGGAGCTCCTCGATCACACGCACGTCGGCCGCGGCAGCAACGGCCGCGGTGCCGTCGTTCGAACCGTTGTCGACGACGATGACCTCGATCTGTAGCTCACCGGCGCCTTCCAATCTCGAGATGGACGCGAGGCAACGCGGGAGAAGGCGCTCCTCGTTGTACGCGGCGACCACGATGGAAAGATCGGGCTTGGACACGGCCCGACCAGGGTGTTCCCGTCGCCGATTTGGTGCAACAGCCATGTTAGCGTTCGCGAGGGATGTCGCCGTACCGAACCGCTAGCGCGCTGACACTGATGCTCGTCTCGTGTCTCGTCGGGCGGGCCGGGCGGGCGCATGCCCACGAGCTCGTGGGTGCAGCACTTCCTCCGTTGGTGCTCGAGGATCTCCACGAGCAGCCGCGAACGATCACGTTCCCGTCCGGGCGCCTCCCGATCGTCTTGGTGTGGGAGGACGATGCGTCGTCGAAGCAAAAGCAGCCCGCGCACGCGGTCGTGGGTCGCTACAGCGACAACGTCGACAACCGCAGCGTGTTCGAGCTCATCGCAGTTGCCGACATGGCGCGTTGGAGCTGGTGGCCGGCGCGAAAACACGCGCTTGCCGCCATTCGCAAGAGCGTGGCGAACGCGGGCACCGGCGTGTGGATCGACTGGGTCGGCGGACTGCGCAAGGCCTACGGCCTCAAGAACGGCCAGAGCGCATTCTTCGTGATCGGCAGCGACGGACACGTGCGCTGGTTCGCGCAAGGCCAGCTGGACGCGGCGCAAGCGCGCTCGCTCGACGGTGCTATCGCCGCGCTCGGCGCCAGGCCTGCGCCGGGCCGCTAAACAGCAACGCATTGTTCGGAGAACAAACGTTGCGTTGCTGTTTAGTCTATCTCATCGGGCGTGCCGCCCGCCCTGCCGGCCGAGCCGTCAGGATCCCACCCTGCTCACGCGGCGACTTCGCCGCGAC
>JAYUBF010000156.1:0-1706 GCA_043741435.1 Myxococcales bacterium | reverse complement strand
CGGTTCTTGCAACGTGTTAACGATCACCACTCCTGGATATGGATCCATGGGCGAACTCGTGACGCCGGCTTCTTCGATCGTAAATGGCTCTCCACGAGGTTTAGTGGGTGGATCCCGGGGTGAGAAACACGGGTTCGAGCTCGATGCCTGAGCAGCACAGCTTGAGCATGGCGATGAGGCCGTGTGCGCTGTGAAAGCCATACGCGCGTCGCGTGAGCGTTCGCAGCTTGCCGTTGAGGCCTTCGGTCCTGCCGTTCGAGAGCCGCGACCGCACGTACGCGAGGATCCCTGCGGCGTGCTCGCGGATCGTGCGAGCGACGCGGCGAAACGGTTCGAGCCGCGAGCGCGACGCCCACGAGATCCACTCGTCGAGCTTGGTCGTAGCGATGTTGACCTGCTTCCGATCGAGCACCGCAGCGAGAGCTTCCTTGAGCAAGTAGGCGCGAAAGATGCGCCGGTTGACGTTCTGGAGCTTGGCGAGCTTCATGGTCTCGACGCCGTTGAGGTTCCACGGGTTCTTCTGCAAGGCCCACCGCGTGTTCTTGAGGGCGCCGCGTTCGTCCTCCGTGGCCGCGCGGACCTCGTCGCGACGCACCTCATCGAGCGCGTCGTGCGCGAGCCGCTGAACGTGGAAGCGGTCGAAGATGATCTGCGCCTGCGGCGAGCACTCGGTGACAGCCTTGATGTACGCCTTGGACATGTCGATGGTGACGGCTTCGAGCTTGGCGCACCGCGCAGGCCCCAGATCGTCGAAGAATGCCTTCAGCGTGTCGGCGTTCTTGCCGGGCTTGGCCCACACGATACACGCGCGGTCGTGATCGACGACCACCGTGATGTACTCGTGATGGCGCCGGTACGACAACTCGTCGACGCCGATCACGGTGAGGCCCTTGAGTGGATCGCGCTTCTGGTGGCGCGCGACCACACGCTGGATGATCGCGCCCACGGTGTCCCAGGCGACGCGCATCATCGAGCTGACCGCGGTCTTGTCGCAGCGCTGGGCGAGGTAGCCGACGTGATCTTCGAACGGTCGGGTGAACCACGCGCTGGTCTCGGCCCACGGGAGCTGCTCGACCTTGACGCCGCAGTGCGGGCAGTCGACGCGACGGGTATCGTAGCGAAGCTGCACCGGCATCCCGGCAGCATCGAGATGCCGCCAGCGCCTGCCGCGATCGCGGTCGTAGCCCGGACACTTCCGTCCGCACTCGGAGCAGCGCGGTCGGCGCCAAGTCGGCGCGACATCGACCACGAGTCCGAGGTCGTCGAAGCTGACATCAAGAACACGGGTCTCTTCCAGACCCAAGAGGTCGCGGAGTAGCCTGGTGACGCGCACGGCACACCTTCGGTTTCATGGTTGGCCTAGGAACCACCACGCTACCTCGGTAGGTCGTGCGCGCTTTGCGTCGTCCCGCAAATGCCACCAAAGCCACCGCAGCTGCGTCTACGACGCGATTCCCGCGATCGCGTCACCCATCAAACCGCCCGGAGAGCCCAATCAACTCGATACGAGATGCGCAGTGTCGACAAGAGAGCTCGGGCTTCCTCGCATGATCAGCTCGACCAAGCTGATGGCTCGACCGACGATGCGCCTGGGCTGAGATCGAGACGGCCTGTCTGATTCGCGCAGGCTTCTCGCGGACGCATCGGTGGTGCTCGTCTGCGAGCCGCGTGCGCAGAAACCTGTCGGTGAGCCCGACCGAGGGCAC
>JAYUBF010000155.1:0-17678 GCA_043741435.1 Myxococcales bacterium | reverse complement strand
CCGCAAGGATCGATTTCACCAGATCGGGTGAACATCCTCGATTTTCGCTGACGACGATCATACTTGCCGGCGTTTCCCCTCAGGCCGAAGTCCCTGTCGGAGCAGAACCGCTCGCGTCGTCGATGACGCTCTGAAAAATTTCAGAATTGCCTGTCGCCTGTTGCCTGTTGCCTGTTGCCGAAACAGACGAATCGCCAAGCGAGATTGATCACTTAGACTTAAGTGATCGGCATTGAGCCTAGCGCCGCCCGCCCACGCGGTACGCGAGCCCGCGCTGCTGCTCCTGACCGATGATGGAGATAAGGTGCTGCTGATGTGCGCGCGGGATCTGCACCAGCTGCAGGCCGAAGCGACGCTCGTTCATCCCGAAGGGCACCGGACGCGGGCCGATCACACGACCATCGGCCTCGATGACGAGGGCGTCGGTCTGCAAGCGCAGCGACAGTAGGTCGCCACGCTGGAGCTCGACGCCCATCGCGATGCAGCAACCTTCGGCGCTCACGTCGACGGATCTGCCGGGCCAAGCAGCCTCGGAGATGGTGGCGCGCGCCGCCCCGAACGCCGGCCGCACCATCTGCAGCTCGACTGGCAGCGAGAGCCGAACGCGAAAGTTGTCGCGTCGCTGCAGCTCGGCGACTTCGTACAGGTAGCCGTGCACGTGGAGAAGCGGTGAGCGTCGCGAGGTCGCGTCCTCCACGCGCGTCGGCCGCAGCTGACCACGGCACAGCCCGACCAGCACGTACTCGAGGAGAAACGGCTCGAGCGAGCCGAGGCTGGCGCGAACCGACGGTGATGGATCGGGGACCGCCACCGTCACCTGTCCGCTACCGTCGTGCGCGATCACCTGCCCGAGCAAACGGGTGTGCGAGAGCGAGAGCGTCGCCATCTGACCCACAGTGGGCAACAGGCCCTCGACGACTCTTTGAGCGGTCCCATCCGACACGCCGTTCTCCTCGCACGTGGACGTACGAGGTTCGTATCGGCCGACGCCGCCGGTGCTGAAGGACCTATGGCTTCCGGACCTCGAAAACCAGCAACTCCCCGAGCGTGTCGTGCTGCTCGACGCCGATCTGCGCCATGCCGAGCTTGGCCATCACGCGCAGGGAGGCGGCGTGCCATGAAAACGTGGTCGCTCTGACGGCGGTGATGTAGTCGTGGGTGAGCGCCCAGTCCACACACGCCCGCGTGGCCTCGGTGGCCAGCCCGTTGTGCTGTGAGCCCTCCTCGATTCCATACCCGACCTCGGCCACTCCATTTTCCGGCCGTCCGTGGAACACGACGCTGCCCACCACCATGGGCGCCCCTTCACGGCCGATGATCAGCCGATCGCCCCACAACCTGCGTTCCGGATCGGCGCGGATCTCTTCGATCGACGCGTAGAACGCGCGCTCCACCAGCGCGCGGTTCGGCCACTGCGGCGGCAACGCTGCGCCCGCTGCTCGTTCCGCGCGCGCGCGATCACCGGCGATGACGGCATCGACGAGCTCGAGCGACATCGGGATGAGCTCCAGCCGCGGGGTGACGATGGACGACATCTACTTCAGGCGCCGCCTCAAGTGGTTGAGGAGATCGAAGCGGGTCACGAGGCCGACGAAGCGCTCCCCGTCGACCACGATGGCCACGAGCCCGCGCGCGAAGATGGGCGTGAGCGCCGAGATCGGCGTGGTGATCGGCAACGTCTCGAGGCCCTTCGCCATAAACTCCGACACCGGCCGACGGAAGTGCGATTGATTCGCGTTGACCGCGATGAGCACGTCCGACTCGTCGATGAGCCCGACCACCTTGTCGCCCTCGAGCACCGGTAGCTGTGACACGTCGTAGAGCTTCATGAGCTGGAACGCACGCTGGAGCAGGTCGTCCGGGTGCGCCACGATCGCAGCGCGGGTCTCGTGCGAGCGCGAGACGAGGTCGCGCAGATCGCCGTGGTTCTTCTTCTCGAGGAAGCCCTGGTCCGCCATCCAGAAGTCGTTGAACATCTTCGACAGGTACTTGTTGCCGCTGTCGCAGACGAACGTGACCACGCGCTTCTTCGTGGTCTGCTCGCGACAGAAGCGCAGGGCCGCGGCGAGCAACGTGCCCGACGAGGAGCCACCGAGGATGCCTTCCTTCTGTAGCAGGAGGCGCGCGGTGTCGAACGACTCGCGATCGGGGATCGTGTAGGCCGACTTCACCTTCGACAGATCCGCGATCGACGGGATGAAGTCCTCACCGATACCCTCGACCAGCCAGGAGCCTGCCGTTCCGAACTTCCCGGTCTTCACGTAGTCGACGAGGATCGAGCCTTCGGGGTCGGCGAGGATCATCTCGGTGCTCGGCGAGACGCGATCGAAGAACTTCGTGAGGCCGGCCATGGTGCCACCCGAGCCGACGCCACAGCAGATCGCGTCGACGTCGTGGCTCATCTGCGCCCAGATCTCGGGACCGGTGGTGGTCTCGTGCGCGAGCGAGTTCGCCGGGTTCGCGAACTGGTTGATGAAGTATGCCTTCGGGTCCTTCTTCGCGATCGCCTCGGCGATGTCCTGGTAGTACTCGGGGTGGCCCTTGCCCACGTCGGAGCGCGTGAGCACGACCTCGGCGCCGAGCGCCCGCAGGTGAGAGATCTTCTCCTGGCTCATCTTGTCGGGGATGACGAGCGTGAGCGGGTATCCCTTTCGTGCAGCGACGAGCGCGAGGCCGAGACCGGTGTTGCCGGCGGTGGCTTCGACGAGCCGCGATCCTGGGCCGATCTTTCCCTCACGCTCCGCGACCTCGATCATCGAGAGGCCGATGCGGTCCTTGATCGAGCCGCCGGGGTTCTGCGACTCGAGCTTCAGGAACAGCTCGCACTTTCCAGTGTCGAGCTGTTGCACCTTCACGAGAGGGGTGTTGCCGATGAGAGACAGGGTGTCTTGTGACATGTGGACGCAGACAATCGCCGTACGTGACGAGCGCGGTCAACTGTTCTCGACGGCAATCGTGCAACGCAGCGCGTCACCAGAACTGCGAGCGGGCGACTACGGCGACGACGCGTAGTTGCAGAACGGAGCGCTGTACTCGGTGTAGTCGCAGTACGCGGTGTACGGGTCACACACCTCGGTGTGCATCGTGCCGTTATCGCACCACTTGGCGATGTTGCCGTCGCAGATGCCGGTGGACGGGATACTGTCACAACCGCCGGACGAGATCGTGTCGCAGTAGACCCCGCCTTCGTAGCCATAGGTGCAGGTGTTGCCGCTCGAGCAGACCTGCGTCTTCACCGCGCCGCCTTCGCACCAGCGCATCGTGGTGCCTTCGCACAAGCCGGTGTCGGGGACGCTGCCGCAGCCAGCGAGCGGGCAGTACGGGGTGCCGTCGTCGCTGTACAGGCACTGGTTGCTGCCGCAGTCGCGCGTCTTCACCACGCCAGCCTCACACCACTTCACCTGGTTGCTGCTGCAGATGCCGGTGGCGGGAACGCCCGTGCAGGTCTTGGGGGCCGTCGTCGTGCTGTTGTCGACGCACACGGTGGCGCCCTCTTCGCTGTACGTGCAGGTCTGGGTCGTCGTGCAGTTCCGCGTCTGCACCTTGCCGTTCTCGCACCACTGCATCTTGTTGCCGGCCTGGCAGACGCCGGTCGCGGGCACGTTGCCGGTGCACGCCGTGGTGCTGGTGCCGCCCGCCTTCGGTCCGGTCGTCGGGCCGCTCTTGGAGCCCGTGGTGCCGCCCGTCGGCGTGCTCCCGCTGCTGGTGGAGGAAGTCCCGACCTCGGAGCAGACCGCCTTCGACGAGGCGTCGAGCGTGCAGACCTTGTTGAGGTTGGTGCAGTCCTCCGTCACGACCGCGTTCTTCTCGCACCGCTTCACGACCTTGTGGCCGTTGCTCAGCGCGCAGATGCCCGCAGCCGTGGCCGTGCCACACGCGCTCCCGGTGGGATTGCTGCTGCCATTACTCGAGCTCTCCTTCTTGGTCGTCGTGCCGGTCGCTGGAGGCGGCGGCAAGCAGGCGGCAAGGAGCAGCGCGAACGGGACGATTTGCAGACCGCGTGAGTACGACATGTGAAGCTGTAGTGCACCGCATATGCCAGCCGGCTCGAATAGAAGAGAGCCATATATCGAGAAGTTGCGAGACGATTCGCGCAGATTGGGCCTATTGACCCCAACCCGCTCGGGGCGACACTCCCCAGCGAGCTACTGGAGGGACGGCGGCGCGATCGGCGGCTTCGGCGCGCCGGGATCGACCACTGCGCCGGCCGGCGGCACACCCCCATCGGGCACGTCCGGCGGCAGCTCCGCCTTCGCGCCGAACAGCGTCATCCGATCTTTGAGGCGCGTCAGGTGCACGCTCAGCGAGTCGCTCTTCACCGTGTACGCACGGGTATGCACTGGGAAGTGGCCGCCCGATCGCAAGACGAGATCGATCGGGCCCGAGTCGCGCGGACGCTCGATGGTCACCGGCGTGACGCCCAAAGACTTCTTGCCCCACCGCACGTCCGCCTTCGGCGACGAACGGATCGTGATCTTCACCTTCGTGGGCGGCGCGGCAGGCGTGACGGCAGCCGATGGGGGGGTGCTCGCAGTCGGATTGCCGGGAATTACGCCGGCATCGGTGAGCTGCGTTTCGTGAGCCCCGGTGTGGGGTTCACCCGGCTCGACGCGAGATCCGTGCGAGCATGCTGTCAGCAGTGACGCGGCGGCCGCAAGCAGCGTGAGCGAGCGCATCACTCGCCCCCCGCGCGTGCTTCGGGACTATCACCCGGTGTGGGGATCGGCCCCGCCGGATACTTCACACCTTGCTTCGGGTAGTAGCTCGTGATCGGCTTCCGACGACTGCCGAGGACCGTACCTTCGAGTACGTTCACCGGCAACGGTGGCTCGAGGTGGAAGTAGTAACCGCGCGACGGAAGCCGCAGCTCGTACACGTCGTCCTTCAGCAAGAACTGACGACTGAAGTTCAGCGGCTTCTCGCCCTCCACGACCATGGTCCGGTGGTGCAGCACGAAAGAGAAGAGGCGCACCGCCAGGTGATTCATGAGGCGGTGACAGCCATGCGAGTACGCGTCGGGGTTGCGAATCGACAAGATCTCCGACGAGCCGTGCACGCGAACGCCATTGTCCCAGTCGGGCTTGCCGTTCACTCCGGGCACCACGTTGTACGCGGCGACGAGGCCGTACGCGGAGAGATAGCCGGGCCCGATCTCGTCGTAGTTCACCACGCTCTGCGACGACCCCTGCACCGTCTTGTACTTCACGAGCGCACGCACGGGCGTGGAGTTGGGCGCGATCCAGACGGGCCCAGCGACGATGTTTCGCCACACCCGCGGCCCCACGTCCGAGCCCTTGTAGCGCATGTACTCGTAGCCGTTCGAGGCCAGATCGGAGCGCCAGCCACCGATGGTGGTCCGCCAGCGCACGAGTGGGATGAGCTGACCCTCGTAGCGCACGCGCAACGAGAACGACGGGAAGCGATGACGTGATTGGTTGTTCGGCTTGCCGTTGGCGTCGAACGGCGGATCGTAGATCACGTCGCCGCGATCGATCTCCACCGACAAGTCCATGTGCGGCGCGTAGTACTCGGGGCGATCGGGCAGCTTCACCGCGACGGCGAAGTCGCGAAAGTCCTCGTGCCGCTTCATGAAGGCCAGCGCCTTCTCCGGCGTGTCGATTTCGAGCGCAGCGACGACTGCCTTCAAGTTTTCGTCGACCAAGTTGCGCACGGGCACCGTCTCGCCCTTCGCGTTCTTGTACGTCGGAGCGCCGTTCTTCCCGTCTACGCTGCCGTCTTCGAGGACGTCGGCCGCCGACACCACGCGCTCGGTGAGCGCGCGCAGCAGCGCGGCGTGATCGTTCTCCAGCAAGGGGCGGCCGAGCGTGGAGAGCGTCTCCTTCTTGAACGCCGCCGCGTCGTAGAGCTTGTGCTTGTGCTGGAAGCGGATCAGCGCGGTGCGCAGGGCATCGTCGAACTTGCCCGACTGATGCTTGTTCCCTTTGCCGTGGGGCTCGACGAGAAGACCTTCGCAGGTGAGTCGCTTCTCCGCCTCGATGAACGCAGCGCGCTCGGCTTGGTACTTGTTGTAGGCGGCGAGCTCGGGCCCGAGCTTCGTGTCCGTCGCCAGCTCGGTGATGTCGTTGAGGTGGCGCTTCTTGCTCTCGGCCTCGAGCTTACGACCGATGGCCAGCTGCTTGCTGTTCTCTTTGTCGGCGAGCTTGCCCTCGCGGTAGGGGATGTACACCACCGCCTTCATGAGATCCCAAGTGATGTTGGCGCAGCGATCGCTCGCGCCGCTATCGTCGACGAAGCGCTGTCGCAGCACGCGCAGCGTGGGCGGAATGCCATACAGCTCGAGGTAGTTGTGATCGTTCGCCGCGAGCGGTTGACCATCGCCATCGCCCTGGTCGTCGGCGAGGTTGGTGAACACGGACTTGTAACGGCTTTGCAACGTGGCGCCCGGCTCGCCGATACCCGGCGGTGCTGGCGCGTCGCGGAAGATGAACGGTACCCAGCGGTCGGAGAGATCGACCACGGTGAGCCCCTGTTTCGCGGCCTGGGCGGCGTCGATCGGCGACTCCTTGCCGCCCTCCAGCTTCACGATCTTGAGGGGGGGCGTTGCCACGGCCTGCTCGGGCACAGCGCCTTCCGTCGGAGGCGTAGCGTCGGACAAGCCACCGACGAGCAAAGCTGCGCCGACGAACGAATAGATCCACGTTCGCCTTGGGGCCCCATAGAGACGACGCGATGCGGGAGACGACTGGCTCAGGGTACGCAGGGGGTCCTCGACGGGTATCCGATCATTCTTACTTGCACCCAAAGGATCGTCGAGTCAACGATTCGCCCATGTCGCAACACCACGCCCACGTCCGGTGGGACCGAGGGGAACGCCCGTTCACGTACGACGCTTACTCGCGCGATCATGACATCCACTTCGGCGCCGCTGGCGACGGAGAGGCGCTGCGTGCATCCGCCGCCGAGGAATATCGCGGGACGGCGGCGCTGCCCAACCCCGAGGAGCAACTGGTTGCAGCTCTCTCCACGTGCCACATGCTCACGTTCCTCGCGATCGCGGCCCGCCGCGGCATCGGCGTCGATCGATACGAGGACCACGCAGAGGGAACGTTGGGCAAGAACCCCGAGGGCAGACTGGCTGTCACGCGTGTGATCCTACGACCCACCGTGGTCTTTTCTTCCGATGCCCACGTGGACGCGTTGCTGCTCGCGACCCTGCACCAAGGCGCGCATCGAGGCTGCTTCATCGCAGCGTCGGTGAAGACGGAGATCACGATCGAACCGCCGCAGAGCGTCTCCTGAGCACCGTTGCCGAGCGTCGAACCTGGCTCCGCCGGACGTTGCGTTGGCTCCTGCGCAGCGCGCTGGGTCTGGCCACGCGCATCTATTTTCGTAAGCTCGTCACCGTCGGTGAACCGGCGCCGGACACTGCGGGTCGCCTGTTCGCGGCGAACCACTTCAACGGCATCGTCGACCCGCTGCTCATCCTCGCACGCGCGCCCTACGACGCATCGCCGATCGCGAAGAGCACATTGTTCAAGATGCCGGTGCTGCACTCGATCCTCGGCGTAGCCGAGGCGGTGCCGGTCACCCGTCGCAAAGATGCGCCGGACAAGGCGACTGGCGACAACGACAAGGTCTTCGAGCACGTCGCGCAGCACCTCCACGACGGCGGCAACATCCTCATCTTCCCGGAGGGGGTGAGCCACGACGAGGCACACGTCTTGCCCCTCAAGAGCGGCGCGGCCCGCATGCTCGCGCTGTCGCGCCAGAAGGGTGCGCGCGGGCTCACGCTGCAAGCGGTCGCGCTCGACTTCGACGCGCCCGAGCGCTTTCGCTCGCGGGTGCTCGTGACCTACGGGCCGGTGCACGAGGTGGATGCCGTCGCTGCCGAGGTCGGGGACGGCGAGACGTTGGTGCCTGCGCTGATGAAGCACGTCGCCGACGATCTGGCTCGGCTCGTCGTGCAGGGGCAGAGCCAAGGAGAGCTGTTCCTCATCCGTCGCGTGGCCGAGCTCCTCGCGAACGAAGCGAAGACGGGTGGCTATGCGACTCAGGTGGAGATCGCGCGGGAGGTGGTCGTGGCAGCGCACGCGCTCGGGCCCGACGACCCACGCTACCGGGCCGTCGTCGACGCGATCAGCGAGTACAGCCGCAGCCTGTCGGCCGCGAAGATCACCGATCGCCAGGTGGCAGGCGGACGCTCGCTCACGTTTCGTCGAGCGCTGCGTGGGCTCTGGCTGATGCTGCTGGCGCCGTTCGCGTTGCTCGGAGCGCTTCTGTGGCTCGTGCCCTATCGCTTGCCGCGGCTGGCCACGAGCCTCGCGAAGGGCGAGATCGACGTGGTGTCCACGTACAAGCTCGGCATCGGCATGGTGGCGTTCCCGACATGGCTCGCGCTGTGGTCGACGCTCGTGCTGTGGCGCGTACCCGGCTGGCCGGCGCAGCTCGCGCTCCTCGCGCTGGCGCCGATCTCGGCGTGGGCCGCGCTGGTGTGGGTGGACCGCCTCGACGATCGACGTGGTGCGCGCCTGCTGCGCGAAGCGTCGGCGGCCGGCAAGCGCGAGCTCAAAGGGCTCGCCGAGCTACGCCGCCGCGCGCTCGCCGCCGTTCACGTCGCTGCTGGCGCGGCGAGGCAGCCACAGGAGAGCGGAAGCCAGGATCGCGACGGGTAGGATCATCATCGCGAAGCGCACCGGCACATGGTCCGCGGCGAAGCCGACCAACGGTGGCGACCACAGATCGCCGAGCAGGTGGATGCAGCTGATCGCGAGCGCCATCGCACCCGCGCGATGCGCATCGGGCACCGAGCGCAAGATGACCGCGTTCACCGGCGACGAGTTCAGGAACAAGGCCACCTCACAGAAGAACGCGAGGACGAAGAAGAGAGTGGCCGACGGTGCGAGGAAGCAGCCGACCATCAGCGGTGCGCCGATGAAGCTACCGATGGCGCAGACCCACAGGCCGGCGCGCACGACCGCACCATCGCCGCCGCCCAGCTTGGCCGCGTTGCGATCGGAGAGGGTCCCGCCGAGCGCCGTCCCCACCAGGCCACCAGCGACGGTGACCGCGCCGAACTGGAAGTTCGCATTCGCGAGCTCCATGCCGAACACCTTGAACAAGAACTCCGGCGCCCAGTAGGCGAACGCACCGATCGCGAACGTGTAGGCGGCGTAGCCCAGCACGCCGCGCACGTAGGCGGGGAACTTCATCAACGTGCGAACCATCTCGACGATCGACTTGCGTGCCTCGAGCGCACGACGCGCAGGCTCTTCGATGAAGAGACAGCAGCCGGCGAGCAGCAAGCCAGGACCACCGGCGACGAAGAACGCGTGGCGCCAACCCCAGCGCGCTTCCACGGCACCACCGACCAAGTAACCGAGCGCAGAGCCGAGCGGCGTGGCGACGAAGAAGATCGCGAGCCACCGCGACTTGCGTTCGGGGGGCGCGAGATCGTCGATCAGCGTCGGTGCCAGCGTCGCGAAGCTGGCCTCACCCACGCCGACGAGCGCGCGCATCACGATGAGGGTGGGTAGATCGTGCGCAAGGCCGGTGCCGAACGTCGCGATGCTCCACACCGCGACACCGAAGGCGATGAGCGTCTTGCGGGAATACCTCCCGGCCAACGCTGCGAAGATTGGGCTGGTGGCGAAGTATCCGACGAGGAAGATGGTCGCGAGCGCACCGGCCACGAAGTGGGTGAGGTGCATCTCCGTCTTGACGCGCTCGAGCACCGCCGCGAGCACGAAGCGGTCGAGGTAGTTGAGGAAGTTGAGCGCGGTGAGGAGAGCGAGAATCCCGCGCGGGGAACGGAGCTTCACGACTGGGTCTTGCGCTTCCGTTCGGCTTCGAAGGCTGCACGAACGTCGGCGATCGACAAGGCGAACAGCTCCTGCAGCGTGCCGAGCACCATGGCCTCTTCGCCCTCTGTTTTGCCGTCGGCGATGATGATCCGTGCGCACAAGCGGAACGTGGTCCTGTGGTCGGCGGCGTCCTTCACGTTCGCCACGATCTTCTCGAGCGCACCTTCGATTCCATGCGCATCGAGCAACACACGCACGGCGACCGCGAGGTCGAACGCGTCGGCGATCTTGGCGAAGCGCTCGTCGAGCTTGAGCATCTCGTCGACGACGTCCGCCTCCGAGCGCGGGACGCTGCCGTCGGCGAGCGCGGTGAGGACCACGGCCTGGAAGATGGCCCGCGTAGCAGCCGAGTCAGGTTGGGCGGACGACATGGGCCGCCATCATATACCGACCACGGCTTACAGCCGAGGGACGAGCTTTTACAAAACTTCATCCACGATGCTCGCGGCGCCCCACAGGCTGAAGTACGATGACCAGCGCCATGCTCCTGCTCCGCCGCTCCCTTCAGGTATTCGCCTTGTCCATTCTGGGCTGGGGGTGCATCGTGCTTCTGCCGTCGTCGGCCTCGGCCGATCGGAAGGAGGAGGCACACCAAGCTTCCGAGCGGGGTGATCGAGCCTACGCCAAGGCCGATTATGCCAAAGCGCTCGCGGAGTACACCGCGAGCTACGGCAAGTCCGCCAAACCGTACCTTCTATTCCGAATCGGCGAGTGCCACCGGATGCTGAGCCACGGGCCCGAGGCCATCGCCAGCTACGAAAAGTTCGTGGCGAAGGCGAGCCGAGGCGGCGATCGCGCAAAGGCACGGCGCTATCTGGCCGATCTCAAGGCAGCCGATGGCGGAAAGTCGGCCGAGCGTCAGCTGGTGGACGCCAAGCCGGTGCCGCAGGCAAGTGACGTGGAAGCGCCACCGATGACGCCGGCGGAAGCCGCGAAGAAGCGGCTCGAGGACGAGAAGCGCGCGAAGTTGCTGCGCGACAAAGAACCCAAGGTCAGCGCCAAGGCCCCGCTAAAGTCCGAGACGGCTCCCCCCGGCTTCGACCCGGCAAACCTCGTCCGCGATCCGAGCGATCCCATTTCGCCCGAAGACATCGTACCGACCTACAAGAAATGGTGGGTGTGGACCATCGTCGGTGGCGTGGTGGTGGTCGGCGTCGCCATCGGTGTCGGCCTCGCGTTCGGGCTACCGAAGTTCCAGTCCGAGCTGCCGGTGGGCGGCCCTGGGGCGAGCGCGCTCAAGGTGAATTTCTGATGGTTCGCACCGGGATGATGCTGGGCCTGCTCGCACTCGTTGCCTGTGGCGGCGCGCGCGAGATGGAGGTCACCATCGAGGCCACCGACGCCGTCACCGCGGCGGAGATGGCCGCGGTGCGGGCCCTCGAGATCACCGTGATCGGCACCGAGCCGAGCGCGATCAGCTACCCGATCAAGCAGGAGCTCTCGGATCGCAAGACCACGTGGCTCTACAAGTCGAAGGCGGATGGCCCCCTCGTGTTCCAGGTCACCGCGCGCGGAAACAAGCGGAAGCTCATCGCGGCGGGCAAGTCCGAGGTGGTCACCCCCGGTAGCTCGGCCGTCTCGGTCACCGTGAAGCTCGGCCACGATCAGCTGCCCGTGAACAAGCGGCGAGTCGGTCAGGCCTGTGACGCCGACATCGACGTGTGTGGCACCGGCTTCTGCGTCGACGGCGTGTGTTGCGACAGCGCATGCGCGGGCGACTGCAACACGTGCAACGGCGCAACGCCGGGCCACTGCGCACTCGCGGTGGCCGGCACCAATCCGCGGAAGAAGTGCGCCACCGATCCCGCGACGCCGTGCGGCATGGACGGGAGCTGCGACGGAGCCGGCGCGTGTCGTATCGCGCCGCAAGGCAAGGTGTGCGCGCAACCCAAGTGCAGCGCGGGCATGTTCACCAACGCCGGCACCTGCGACGGTGCAGGCGTCTGCTCCACCCCCACCACGCGCAGCTGCGCACCCTACGCTTGCAACTCCACCAGCAGCGCATGCGCCACCATCTGCACGCTCGCCGCGGGTTGCGCGATGGGCGTGACCTGCAACTTCGGCAACTGCGGCAAGGTGGAGGTCGGCGCGCGTTGCTTCGGTGGCGCCGACTGCAACACGGGCACGTGCATCGACGGCTACTGCTGCGATTCGGCCTGTGAGGGCGCATGCAAGAGCTGCAAGGAGATCGGCCACGAGGGCCACTGCGTCAGCGTCGCCCCCGGCGGCGACGACGTGCACAAGATCTGCGCCGACACCGGCTCACCGACCTGCGGCAAGAACGGCAAGTGCGATGCGGCCGGCGGTTGCGCGTTCTACCCGAAGGGCACGTCGTGTGGCACGGCCTCGTGCTCCGCCGACGCCACGATGGTCACGGGTCCCAGCGTGTGCGCAGGCGATGGCAGCCCCTGCCCTGCGCAGATCACCTCGGCGTGCGCACCGTACCACTGCGCCACCGACGGCTCGCCGGGCTGCGAAGCGAGCTGCGGCGAGTGCGGCTACTACGGAGCCGACATGGGGCCACCGATCTCGGGCAGCTGCGCCGCCGGCACCAGCTGCGTGGATCACTGCCTCATGGCCGACTCGCAGTTCGTTTGTCAGTGAGGCGCGCGTTCCACGGCGCGGCCGACACCAGCACGAACAACGAGAAGATGCCGAAGGCGCCACAGCCGACGAAGTGCGCCACGTAGCCCACGCGCATCGCGACGGCACCACTCACCAGGCTCGCGAGACCTGTCGAGATCACGACCGCGCTCGCCTGCACCGTGTAGTCGGTCGCACCCACAAGGGGACGGCTCCAGTCCATCATCACGGTGAAGAGCGTGGCCGTGGCCATGCTGGACGCGAGCGCCTCGGCGAAGAAAATACCGGCCAGGCGATCGTGCGAGATGGGTATGGCGGTGGCGAACGCGAACACGAACAGCGTAAGCGTCTGGAAGAGCCCGGCGCCGATCATCGCGCGCTTGACGCCGAGCCGGCTCGCGAGCGTGCCACCGAACAGCGCACCGACGAGCCCGCCACCGGATCCGGCGATCCCACTCACGCGTCCGATCTCCGCGAGCGAGAAGCCTTGATCGACAAGGAAGGGCCGCAGCACCCCGGCCGCGAGGGACTCGGCGACCTTGTACGTCATCACCACGACGAGGATGTTCGCTGCGCCGGGGAGGCTGATGAAGTGCGTGGGCGTGGCGTGCGAGGCGCTGCTCTCGACGACGGCGGACGTGGGCTGGCTCTCCGTCACCAGCAAGAGCGGGATGGCGAGCAGCAAGGACGCGCCCGCGAGGAGGGCGAACGCACCGCGCGCGCCGACCCGATCGAGCACCACGAGCAGCACGCCACCCCCCAGCACCATGCCCGCGCGATAGCCGGCCACCTGCACGCCGTTCGCGTAGCCGCGCTCCTGCGGGGTCAGCATGTCGACCGCCAGCGCATCGGTGCCGATGTCCTGCGTCGCGGAGATGAAGTTGAGGAACGCGAACGCGGCGAACAATGGACGCAGCTCCGTGAGCGACCCGTGCAAGGCCAGCGCACCGAACGTGCACGCCGCCGCGAGTTGCGCGGAGAGGATCCACCGCTTGCGCCGAGCGCGTACCTGCGGTGTCGGCGTGGGATAGCGATCGACCAGCGGAGCCCACAGGAACTTAATGGCCCACGGCAGCGTCAGCAACGCCGAGAAGCTGATCTCGGCCAAGCGATAGCCTTGCTTGCGCATGACGGCGGGCAGCGTCTGCGTGAAGAAGCCGAAGGGGAGACCTTGCGCTACGTAGAGCGTAGCCAAGAGCGCGAGCTTCGCCGGCGCAGGCAACGATCGCGTGCCGACCTCGCGCCGTGCCGTCACGCCGGCTCCGACGGCTCGTCGGCCCGGGCCACTCTCTCGACGGTGGAATCCTCCACGATGCGCAAGCCATCGCCACGGGCCTCGAGTGGCGCAGCGCGGATCAGATCGCCGCGCTCGAGCCCGTCGAAGTCGGCGTTGCGATCGTTCGCGTCGCGATCGCGGCGCACGAGTGGATGCCTCCCGGCGGGACCACAACCGAAGTAGATGGCCTTGCCCTTCTGCGGCATCGGCTCGGACACGATCCGGAAGAGATCGGAGCCGTGCTGCGGCGCGCGCGGCTCTCGCGACAAGACGAGGTAGCTGAACTTGAGCCGCTCCTTGTGCAGCTTCGCCACCTCGGCGAGCGCGGTCAGTGCGGTCGGCGGCGTCCAGCTGCGCTCGGCGTGGCACCAGTCGGTGGGACGCACCAGGGCGGGACACGGGGTTTGCACCAAGCATGGCGCGTGGATCACGACGCCTTCGGAAGCGACGCGATCGCGCAGCTCGAGCAGTGCACGCGACGTGTCGCGCAGCGCGGGCTCGATGATCACGAGGCGGCCCCCCTCGTTGCAGCGCGACAGCAACGTGCTGACCAACGCGGCACGACGATCGTTTGCTTTGCCCCCGAGGTGCAGCTCGTTGAAGACGTGGCCCGCGATGATCGTGTCGAACGGTCCCGCGGGCAGCGCATCACCGCGCTCGGGGTCCCACGTCGAGGTGCGCACGCGATCATCGGTCGCGACGAGCGATCGGCCGAGCGTGAGAGCCTGGTCGACGCGATCGATCGCGTGCAGCGTGGTCGCACCTGCATCGAGCGCCGCGATGCCCATGGGCATGGGGCCAGCCCCCACGTCGAGCACGCGACCCAACGACCGGGCGCCGAGCTCGCCGAGAACCGAGCTCGCCTGCCCATAGGAGATGGGCCAGTAGAACAAGAGATAAGCGCCGAGGAGATCGGGGTCGGCCAGGTAGCGCCCGCCGACCAGTGCGCGATCGCGCGTGAGCCCACCCGACAACGTGCCGATCGATCGCGCCACGCGTACGCGCTCCGCCGTCGACAGCGGCGAGGTATCTCCATTGCCACGCCACGCGGCGCACAACGAAGCCCATCGGTCGTCGAGGCTCGGGCTCATGTGAGCGAGAGCCCCACGCGTCGGCGCGCGGTGAGACACGCGCCCTCCCTCACCGGCAATTGCGCGCACGCACGCGGGCGATCGTCGTAGACGTTGCAGGCGTACGGACCATGCGCCGGACCCGACAGCGAGGCACAACGGTCCTCACCACCGACGCTGGTGCGCGCGAGATCGAAGCCATGCTCCCGCGCGACCACGAGCGACGGATGCCGTTTGATGATCGGCTCTCGCGCGCCCGCGGGCACGGCGTCGTAGCCGCTGCGGCAGCATGCGCCACAGCGAAGACAATCGAGGCGGGTCTCGTGTCGCGCGCAGCCGATCGCGCCGGTTGTAACGAACACGCGACGCTCGGCCGCACGGCAAAGGCCAGAGGCGGCGAGCCACGCGCAGTCGCCACAGCGAACCTCGTCTGCGAGCGGGGCCCCACTGCGATGCATCGGGAGCCCGAGCGCCCGCGAGGTAGCGACGAGCGCGCGCTGCAGTGCCGTGCGAACCGGCAGCTGTCCTGCTCGCGTTGCCGCGGCGACGGCCAAGCCGCAAGATCCGTCGTCGAGCTCGCCGCTCGTCGGGGTCAGCGCGTCGGCAGGCAGAGCCTCGAAGAACGGACGCACCACGGTGGTGGGGAACAGGTGCGCGCGCAGGCCATGGCGACCGAGCAGGTGCGCCTGCAGTCGTACGGCAGCACGCTCGCGTACGTCGTCGAAGGGATCGGCGCCCGTGTTGTCGAGGCCCCAATCCGGCGTGTGGCGATGCTGCGGCCCCTGCACCAGCGCGTGGCAGATCTCGTGGAGCACCAGCTGCGCGAGCGAGTCGTCGTGGTCGAGCGCGTCATCGTCGGCCACCCGCAGCGTGTGACCATCGAAATGTACGTAGGCGTCGCCGCCCCGGAGCACGGGGAGCGAGAGCTCCTGTGCACAGGTGATCCAGATGGGATCGAGCTGCGAAAGCGCCATGTGGGTGCGTACGCTACTCGAACGAGGGTGGCTTCGACGAGAAGGCCTACGCCACGATGTTCAAAGTCTGACCACGAGCTCGAGGCGAGCGCCCGAGAACGCGGGGAAGTCGCGGCAGATGCCCGAGATGCAGCGCAGACCGCCGCGGTTGCCGCCAGCGAAGAGGCGGATCGACGAGGAGGTCGTGATGTTCCACTGCAGCGACCCATTGAAGAAGTGGTGCGTGCGATCGGCCGTGGGACGCGTGGTCCACTCGTAGCCGACCGCAGCGACGAGGTAGGGCGTCCACTTCAGCGCGAGGTACGCGGTACCTTCGGTCCAGCGCGGCTGATAGGAGGTTCCGTCGGGATTGGTCGCGGTGACGAGATCTTCCTTGCGGATGAGCACGAAGCCCTGCGTCTCGAGCGAGAGGCCGTGGTTGAGGTGCTGCGTGAAGTCCCACTCCACGTGGCCGATCTCCTGGTGCATCTCCCCCGTCTCGCGGTTCTGCTCGTAGCGGAAGCCACCCGAAGGAAAGAAGTGCGAGCTGCCGTTGTCCCAGCGGATCTCGGCGCCACCGTAGGGATCGTGGAAGCGATACGGCGTGGTGGATGCCGAGTCGTCTTCGAAGTAGGCGGTGGAGACGAACAGCTGGAGCTTCGGGCTCACGCGCCAGTCGGCACGCGCGCGCAAGCCACCGACCGAGAAGATGCTGGCCTGGAGCTCGGTGACGATGCGCTCTGCCGTCGGTGGCTGGATGTATGCAATCGGCGCGAACTCCACGTAGCTCGACTGCACCGACGAGTGCCACGGTTGATAGTCGTGGTAGTACTTCGCCTCGAGCAACAAGGTGGTGGGTCCGAAGTAGCCGGTGAGCGCACCGTAGAGCGCGACGCCGGAGCTGCGACGGTCGGAGCTGCTCGTGAGCTGCCCCGCGCCTTCGAGGTAGAGGCCGAGCCAGCGCGCGAGGCGTGGCGCGTCGACGGAGCCGCCATACATCACGTAGAAGTCTTTCTGCTTGGACGGCACCGCCGATTCGCTGTTCCACTGGAAGCCTCCCGTGACATGGAGGCCGACGTTGACCTTGTCGAGGAAGCGATACTCGGTGCGACCACCGGCGATGAAGTCGTTGGGATCCTCGGCGAAGCGGCCGGTGGATTGATCGACGTTCTGGATGTTGGTGAAGCCACCGACGAGGGTCATGCCGAAGTTGCCGTTGCGCACGATGAGCTTGGCGCCGCGCAAGGTGGTGTCGATGCCCAGCTCGTCGAGCTTGCGGATGGAGAGCACGAGCCCGCGACCAAACGACACGTAGAAGTCGCCGAGCGTGACCTCGAGGTTGCGGCCCACATACTCGAGCGAGATCTTCTCGCCCCAGAACGGCTTCTGGCAGTAGCGCGAGCGTAGATTGAACGGCGTCGTCGAGTCGGGCCCACAGGCGCCAGGCGCAGGGCCGGCCGCGAGCGTGATGTTCCTCGTGCCGCCCATACCGTCGTCGACCGCACCGCCGTGCGCCATGTAGAGCGCGGTGTCGAAGCGCGTCGACAAGCGAAAGCGCCGCCACGAGAGCGAGATGTTGAGCCGGTTGAGCAAGTCCATGAAGCGGAGCTGCTCGGTGGTGCGACCGGCTTGATCGGTCTCGACCTGCAGCCCCGGTCCCATGTCGCCGTGATAGGCAACGAACAGGGTCTCGACGATGTCCAAGGTGAACTTCTCCTTGAAAAGCTCGAACCTGAGCGCGTGCGCCGTCGACGGCACCATGCACAGCGCGACGAGGGTCGCGAGCGCTGCACGTCGGAGGGCGCACTTCATGGCGGCGGCAGCATAGCCGGCACGCGGCGATTTGTGTCATCCGTTGCCAACAAGACGCTCGACGGACTGAAGACCCCGCGCCCGTGCCGGGCATCCCGTGGAACGAAAGTGTGGGGTGGTGCTGGAGGTGACGCGGGTCAGGCTGCAGAATGTCTCGGCCGAT
>JAYUBF010000154.1:0-5862 GCA_043741435.1 Myxococcales bacterium | reverse complement strand
TTTTCCGGCTGACGCGGCTGCGCGGCTGCCTGCTGCTGTTGGGTCGGCTCTTGGCGCTCGAGACGGACACGGAACAGCTTCTGCGCGACGTTCACGCCGATGCGGTCCATCATCGATATGAAGAGGTTGTAGCCCTCTTTTTTATATTCGATCTTCGGATCGCGCTGACCGTAGCCACGAAGGCCGATGCCCTCGCGCAGCTGATCCATCGACTTCAGGTGGTCGATCCACATGGCGTCGATGTCTTCGAGATAGAAGTGACGCGAGAAGTAATAGAACGCGAGCGTTCCCAGCTCCGTCTCGCGCGCCTTGATCCACGTCTCGATCTGCGGCCAGGTCTTCTCCAGCAGCGACTCGCGATCGAGCATCTGCGTCTCGAGAGCGATGTTGATGTTGAACTGCTCGCGGAGACCGTCGCCGAGCGCCTTCAGGTCCCAGTCCTCGGCGTGCGTCTTCTCGGGGCAGAACTGCCAGATGAGCATCTCGACGAGATCGTGCGAAAGGTCGAGCACGCGCTCGCGCTGCTGCACCAGGGACGCGGCCGCTTCCTTCGCCGACTTGAAGACGATCTTGTCGCGCGCGTCTTGCTTGTGCGCGAGCTCCTCGTCGAGGTGTACGACGGCACCGAACACGCGGTAGAGCTCGTGGGTCAGCTTCTCGGGCTCGAGGACCGGGCCCGAGTCCGGCGCCTTCTGCGCGTCGGTGCGGTACGGGTCGATCTGATCCTGCTCGAGGCCGTCGCCGCCGAGCGGTACGCCGGCCATGAACGCGTCGACGATCTGCGACACGCGCGGCTTGATGTTCTCGGCGAGCGACTCGATGGTCCAGTCGCCCGACTGCGTGACCGGCTCGAGCGGCGCTTTGCCCTTCTTCTTGTCTTCCGGAGACAGCTCCGGAATGTAGCGCCCCTCGAGGATCTGCTTGCGCAAAGCATAGATCGCCTTGCGCTGCTGGTTCATGACGTCGTCGTAGTCGAGAAGGTTCTTGCGGATGTCGAAGTTGTGGCCTTCCACCCGTCGCTGCGCGTTCTCGATGGAGCGATTGACCATGCCGTGCTCGATGGGCACGTCTTCTTCCATGCCGAGGCGCTCCATGAGGCCGGAGATGCGCTCGGCACCGAAGACCCGCATGAGGTCATCTTCTAATGAGAGGTAGAAGCGCGACGAGCCCGGGTCGCCCTGGCGACCGGCGCGGCCACGCAGCTGGTTGTCGATGCGGCGTGACTCGTGGCGCTCGGTGCCGAGGATGTGCAGCCCGCCCGCGGCGTTGACCTCGACCTTCTCCGCGTCGCACTGCGCCTTGAACTTCGCGTGCGCTTCCTTGTACTCGGGCGTGCTGTCGTCGACGGCGCCCGGGATGGCTGCGGCCTCGGGCCCGCCCACCTCGGCGCGCGCCATGAACTCGGCGTTGCCACCGAGCAAGATGTCCGTGCCGCGACCCGCCATGTTGGTGGAGATCGTGACCGCACCCTTGCGGCCGGCCTGCGCGACGATCTCGGCTTCCTTCAGGTGGTACTTCGCGTTGAGGACGTTGTGGAGGATGCCCTTCTTGCCGAGCATCGTGGACAAGATCTCCGATTTCTCGACAGAGATGGTGCCCACCAGCATCGGCTGGCCCTTCTTGTGGCGCTCCTCGATCTCCGACATGACCGCGCGGACCTTGCCGCGCTCGTTCTTGTAGACGAGGTCGGAGTTGTCCTGCCGCACCATCGGCTTGTTGGTGGGGATGGTGACGACGTCGAGCTTGTAGATCTGGTGGAACTCGGCCGCTTCCGTGTCGGCGGTGCCCGTCATGCCCGCGAGCTTCTTGTACATGCGGAACAGGTTCTGGAAGGTAACGGTCGCGAGCGTCTGGTTCTCCTCTTCGACCTCGACGTCTTCCTTCGCCTCGATGGCCTGGTGCAGACCATCCGACCAGCGACGGCCCGGCATCTTGCGGCCGGTGTGCTCGTCGATGATGACGACCTTGCCGTCCTCGACGAGGTAGTTCACGTCGCGCTTGTAGAGACTGTGCGCTCGCAAGGCTTGTGTCACGTGGTGCAGGTAGTCGATGTTCTCCGGGTCGTACAAGTTGGTGAGCCCGAGCTTCTTCTCGAGCCGCTCGACGCCCTGGTCGGTGAGGATCGCCGAGTGCGCTTTTTCGTCGACGGTGAAGTCGATGTCCTTCTTGAGCGACGGGATGATCTGGTTGACGCGACCGTACAGGTCACCATCGCTCTCGGCCGGGCCGGAGATGATGAGCGGGGTGCGCGCTTCGTCGATGAGGATGGAGTCGACCTCGTCGACGATGGCGTAGTGAAGGGAGCGCTGCACGTAGCGCTCGATGGAGTCCTTCATGTTGTCGCGGAGGTAATCGAACCCGAACTCGTTGTTGGTGCCGTACGTGATGTCGCAGCGATAGTTCTCTTGCTTCTCGCGGTCGCTCTGCCCGTGCACGATGGTGCCGATGGACATGCCCAGGAACTTGTAGACGCGGCCCATCCACTCGGCGTCGCGGGTCGCGAGGTAGTCGTTCACCGTGATGAGGTGGACGCCCTTGCCCTCGAGCGCGTTCAGATAACAAGGCCCAGTGGCGACGAGCGTCTTGCCTTCACCGGTGCGCATCTCGGCGATGGCACCGCGGTGGAGGATGGCGCCGCCGATGAACTGCACGTCGTAGTGGCGCAGCCCGATCGTGCGCACCGAGGCCTCACGGACGACGGCGAAGGCCTCCTCCATGAGGTCGTCGGTCTTCGCGCCGTTCGCCAGCTTCTGCTTGAACTCGGCCGTCTTGCCGCGGAGCTCCGCGTCGGACAGCTTCTTCATCGCCGACTCGAGCGCGTTGATGCGCTGGACGCGCGGGACGATGCGCTTGATTTCGCGCTCGTGGCTAGTGCCGAAGACCTTCTTGATGACAGAACCGATCATGGGGTCGGCAGTGTAGATCGCCTCCGGCGTCGGGACCACCCCCGGCTCCGTAATGGGCCCGCTGCAGTCGTGATATTCTAGAAGGGCCATTTCTCCGTCCGTTCAGCTGGTTGCGTCCTCGATCCTGGGCGTCACGCTCGCGGGATGTTTTGCGGTGCAATCCGTGACCTGCTGCACCGACGGTGATTGCCCAGGCGACAGCACCAACCATCGCCACGCCGTGTGCACCGCTTCGGGGTGCGCCATGACCTGCGACGACGGCTTCCGCGCGTGCGGCGCCACCTGCATCACGCTCAACGCGTGCTGCGGATCGAGCGAATGCGTGAACCCACCGAACACCTGCTTCAAGACGGCAGGGACGTGCAACGGCGCTACGGCTGGCCGTGCTCGGCGACCACGACGGTGTGGATGCCGCCGCGCACCAGGAAGTCACCCTCCACCCGCATGTAGCGCGGGGCGGTGGCCTTCACGAGATCGTCGAGGATCCGATTGGTCACGGCCTCGTGAAACGCGCCCTCGTTGCGATAGCTCCACAAGTAGAGCTTGAGGGACTTGAGCTCGACGCAAGTCTTGTCGGGCACGTAGTGAATGCGGATCGTCGCAAAGTCGGGCTGTCCCGTCTTGGGGCATAGGCACGTGAACTCGGGACAATCGAAGCGAACCTGGTAGCTGCGATCCGGACGCGGGTTGGGAAACGTCTCGAGCGTCTTCTGCGGCGAGGTAGCCATGTGCGCCGGTGTACTGTGGGGTCAAGCAGACCGCAAGCTGCGGATACGTTTGTCTCACTAATTCGCGCTGCTGATTTGTTTGGCGATGCCGAAGCGCTCCTCGGACTCTCCGACGCGAGATTAGGTATGATGCCGCGCCGTGCGCGATATCTACGATGCCGCCGAACGCCAATCGGCGGCGCTCGCCATGAGCCTCGAAACGTTGGCGCGTCGTCGCGGCTGGGGCGTCCGCACGTTGTCCGGCATGCTGATGGACATCCCACCCGGCACGGGTCGCATGCTCATGATCTATGGCGCCAGCGTGCTGTTGCCTGGCGGCAGGGCCGCGAGCTTCATCCCTGCACCGCGTCCGCGCCTGGATAACCAATCGTGGCTCATCGACGTCCGTCGCTCCGATGGCGTTTCTCGCCCGGACTGGAACACCGGCTTCACCATCAAGAAGACCAGCAACAGCTACTCGATCTTGTTCGGCACGCGACCTCTCGACGAGGTCACGCTCGATCAGGTGCTCGAGGCGCTCGGCCACTACTAGAGCGCGCTACTCGTTCTTCACGATCGGCTTCGCGCGCGGTGCCGACCACACGGGCGGCGGCATCAGTCGCGGCATCAGCTGCACTAAGAGAATGAGCGGTAGTGGCTTCAGCGACGACGGCGGCGGCGGCACGACCGAGGTACGTGGCGCCGGCGGCGCGCCGACCGAAACCGTCTGGATGGGGCGGGCGCGCAGGGGCTCCGTGAGCAGCATCACCGGTGGCGCAAGGCGCAGCCGACGCCGACGGGCCATCGCATCTCGCCAGCGCTGACGACGCATGAACGAGATGAGGCGACACGTCTGCGGCCGGCCATCCGGAGACGCGTCCCTCCCGATCTTCGACAGATTGCGACGGTAGGATCGGCATTGCTCGATGATCTGCTCGTAGAGTGCAGCCTCCGGCACCGAGACCTGATGGACAGGCAGCGGATCGAGGGAGATCGAGCCGAGCGGCTCGTCACTCTCGCGCGCGAAGCTGGGTGCCGTCTCTCGCCCGGGCGCCTCGCGCATGAACAGCGCGCGCTCGTCCGCCTGGCTCGTGGCGCCGGGCAGCACCAAGAGCGAGACGATCAACCAGCGGGTGAGGCCACGATCCACGCTCCAGCCCTCCTGCAAAATTCGGACTACATCAATTTATCGATAACCAATCGATTTCACTTGAATCAAAAGCATCGCGTACCCGGGGGGAAGGCTCCTCGGCTGACGTCTGTCGTCACTCCGCCGGCGACGGCCGGAAAAGTGGCTACGCGCCTTCTTCAGCCGTCTTGTGGGCTTGCGGCCCGATGTAGCCACGCCTCGACAGCACCACGTAATTCACCAAAACCATCAATAGATTCCAGCCGTTCCAGACATGCCAGGTTAGCGCGCACGGCCGCAGCATGAACAAGACGAAGGTCCCGATCCCGAACACCAGCAGCGGGAACGGCAGCGCCCCTTCGCGAAACTTCGGGATCTTGGCCGTGGAGACCATCATCACGGCGGCAAGCGCGGTACCCCCGAGGATGAGCACCGCCGGCAAGCCCCCCCGCACGAGGACGAACGACATGATGTAGCCAGCGGCGATCGGCGTCGGCAACCCCTGGAAGGTCACGTTGCCGAGCGTCCCGGTATCCACGTTGTAGCGGGCCAGCCGCACCACCGCGGTGAGCACGTAGGCGAGGGTGATCACGAGGCCCAGCACCCCATAGTGATCTTTCAGGATCGCCTGGTAGACGAGCAGCCCTGGCGCGAGCCCGAACGAGATGGCGTCGGACAGGGAGTCGAGCTCCATGCCGAACTTCGTGGACGCGTCCAGCATTCGGGCGAGCTTGCCGTCGAGCAGGTCGCAGATGGCGGCGAAGAACAACATCACGACTGCGCGCTCGTAGAGCCCCTGCGACGACGCCAGCATCGACAGGAAGCCGAAAACGATGTTGCCGAGCGTGAAAAAATTGGGAACGAGGTGCTTCGGTTTCACTGACCGGAGCTTGTATCGAAACTGGAGGCGCTGTCTACCCACACCGGCCACACCAGCGCACCGGCGGTCGTCGATTCACGTTATTGGCGAGTGCGTTCGTACCAGGTAAACTGAAGCGGTCATGGTCCGTGGAGTTGTCGCGGTAGTCACCCCGCACCGGCAGAATCGCCGCCAAGTTGCCCGCTCACTGCACTCGGGCGGCATCACCGCGCATTTCTTCGATCGCATCGACGTGATCGA
>JAYUBF010000153.1:0-5882 GCA_043741435.1 Myxococcales bacterium | reverse complement strand
AATGCGAAGCGCCGAGGGCCTCGGCGTTCCCCATCGCTCGCCATAAACGCCTTGCCCTCTACTACGAAAGGCAGTTTGTTCGTCCTACAAGCTGCGCTGCCTCGCTTGCTCGAGGTGAGCGTGCGCACCTGGCGCGGCCGCCCGGAGCTCCCTTCGATTCCGGCGCTGGCCGAGCACGGGTGTCTCCCCTACGAGCTCGTCGATGAGACGGTGGTCCAAACTCTGCGCGAGATCGTGCTGCCGGGATTCGCCACGCTCGGCATCGACGTGGGACCAGGCACGCTCTGGCTCGACGCCTTGGCCCCGAGCAAGGCGCCTGGACCTTTGCCTACGCTCGACTCAATGGTGCGCTGAAGGATGCCCGCAACCGGGTGGGCTCGACAGCGTCGGATTCTCGCCCCGCCTCCCCTGCGTGTAGAGCCGCTCGGCATCGCTACCTGTGCCCGTTCAGCGTGGCGTAGGCGATCGACCCTGCGCAGAAGAGAGAGCATGTTTTCGGCATACTTCCCTCAAACGTGAGCCAGTCACGACGAGAGTTAAGATCAGCGTCACGGCCAACATGCTTGCGACCATGAGGAGCATGTACATGAGGTGTCCAACATCCGCGTAGGGGGAGTAGAAGGTGGTCCTGGCGATGGTCATCGAGCCGATGATGTGGGTCACGCGCAGCAACCAGAATGCAGCGCAGCAGCCGATCGCGTCAGCGCGGAGCTGCGCAGGCAGCTGGCTCGTGATGAGCGTGACCGCGATCAGCATCGGGAGCGTGAATTTCAGGATGACCAGCGTCGCGCCCCATAGATGTTCGGTGCCAGGATTGCCGAGGTAGCCAACCCAAACTTCGAGCCGATTGATCTCGAACCGCCCCTCGAACAGGTAAAAAAATCCGAGCCTCACTGTGACGATTAGGCTGGCGACCAGCAGCATGCCGCCGGCTGGCGTGTTTCGGAGTGCTTTCATTCGTCCTGCGAGCGACGCGCACAAAGTCCAACACATGAGGCCAGCCGACTGACCCGAGCGCGACAAGCCGCAGAGCAGCAACGCCGAGCCCCACCCCAAGACTTCGAGGCCGGTCCCAGTGGGCTCTCGCGCCGCAACGAGGATGACCAGGAGGCCACCGGCGCAGATGAAGATATGAAACCCGACCGGTGAGCCACCCGTAGCTGCCAGCGTCACTGCCCCGGCCATCAGAACCAGCACGAGGAGTGCAGGTGCCTTCCTCTGCCACAACGCGGCGAGCGCAGCGATCCCAAGACCCAGAGGCGCGACCAGGTCGAGATGAGCACGTTGGAGGAGCGGTGCGTCCACCAGCAACGCTGCGAAGGTTCCTATCGCCATCGCGGTCAGCGTGGGGAGACAATCACGGAGGTCGGCGAATGCCAGACAGGCTAAGGCCCCGAGGCTCATTCCAGTGACGAGCGCGAGCGAGTCGCCTGCAACCGACGCAACGATCACGACGTAGACTACGGCTCCGACGCTGAGCTGATGTGGGGTGGTGCACCGCAATCCGATCGCGATGAGCGCGAGTGCAGCGATGGTCATCGTTGTCAGCAGGGAGCCAAGGGACCAGTTGATCGAGTTGGTGATGGACAGCAAGCGGAGTTCGATGGTGCGATGCTCGATGCGTGAGATGCCGACGACGTACTCAATTGCCAGGAGCACTCCGAGGGCCAGCAGCCATCGTGCCGCCATCGCACCCGGGATGCGTGAGAGCGTGGGGGCCAAGGAGAGCACCGCCGCACCAAGGGCGAGCGATGGCAACACACTCGACCGCCCGTCATCGAGGGCACTCAGCATGGCGATCCCGATCACGATCACACAGCAGACGACGGAGCTGGTTGCGGAGGTGGGAACCCTCGGCTCGACGATGAGTGCGATCGCGAACAGCGCGAGGGCAAGTGCCCATTCGATCGGCGCCAAACTGGCTCGCTCTCGTATCGCTTCGAGCCACTCGTGAACAACGTGAATGTCACCGGATTGCATCGCCGGCGCCACCACGGGCGCAGTCACGCCGCGCGCGTGAGCATAAGCATCGGCGTAGCGCTGGAGCTGCGCGACGTTCGCAGCTTCTATGCGCGTTGCGCGAGCTGGGTCAACCGCGAGCGCCTCGACAAGAACCCGCCCTTCCGACGGCGCGGGCACGGGCAGGCCGAGTAGCGTCGCGATCGTGGGTGCGATGTCGACCTGCTGCGCGTCTACCCGCACGCCCGCACGGATGGAAGACCCGACGAGCACGAGCGGCGTGCGACGCGCGAGCGGCTCACCGCTGCCGTGGTGGCCACGATCACCGGTACCATGGTCGCTGGTCACGATGAGCGTGGTGTCGTCTCCGGCGGCAGCTGCGATCGATGCGATGTCACCGTCGGTCGTGCGCGCTTTGCGCTGGAACTCTGGGCTGAACGGCGTCCAGCGATGGCTGGCGTGATCGATGCCTCCGAGCATGATGACGGCGAGCTGCCAGTCGCTGCGCTTCATGAGCGCCACCGCATGTTCGACCCAGAGCCGGTCCGCGCCGTCGACGTTGTTGATGAAGTGCAGGAGGCGGCTCTGCGTCGCGGCGGTCTCGTCTATCGCGAAGTGGCGTCCGAACAGGCCCATCCAAGCGGGTCGATCGCCGACCAGGGCGCTGCGCCCACCGTGCTCGGCGAGCCGCGCGAACAGGTTGTCGAACTCGACTGGTTGGAGATCGACGTTGTGGAGTAGATCGGAGAGGCTCGATGAGACGCCGGTGCCGATGCAGCGCACACCGACGCCGGTCATCGTGACCTGCCCGGTGAGGCTCAGGCCCGCGGCGCCACGCGCTGCCAGTCGCGTAAGCTCTGGCATCCAGCCCGACGTGAGCGCGGTGTCGTACCGAAGCCCGTCAATGACGAGCAGCACCACCCGATGGGTGAGAGGTTGCTCAGGCTGATCGCGGTTGATGGGGACCGGCACGACCTCGGCGCTGAAATATGCAGCGACGATGCAACGAGTCAGGGCGAGGGTGAGAGCAACAGCACCTAGAGGGCGGAGCCAGCGAAACCAGCGCGATAGCTGATCGCTACGGGCAGGCACTGGAGCCGAAGCAGCTCGACCCGCTCATCAGAGCCGAGCAGGTGCTTGCACTGACGCAGTCGTAGCAGCCGGCGACCATCGTCGCACCAAAGTAGGTATTGAAAGAGCCACCCGCGTCCGCGAGACAGTCGTTGGTGCAGGTCGTGAGATCGAGACTGGTGATGAAGCAAGAGCAGACCTTCTGGCAGGCCGCTTCATGCTTCTGCATCAGCGTGCCTTCGGCGAGATCGGGAGTCTTGGACAGGTCGCTGCTCGAGAGGTCGCCGCTGTTGGACAGGTCGGCAGAAACAGTCATGCTCGCTTTATCGCCACATGCCTGGAGCCCTGCGAACCCGACAAGCATGCCGATGCCGAGTGTGAGCAACAGCGGAATCGACGACACAAGTTGCTTCGACATCATTTCTCCTTTGGGGGCGCGCGACCGTAACACGGGTCGCGTATCAAGGCGCGACCGCTCAAGCATGCATCACCAGTGGATCCAGCTCATCAACGATGGAGAACACGCGACCGGCCTGACGAGGAGGACCGCCGCATGGTGGTGAACTCGATCGAGTTGTCCATCTACGCGCTCCTAGAATCGGAGAACGGCGCTTGCCTGCGCACCCCCGCCCTGTGCGTTCACAACTGGCGACACCGCGAAGCTCATTGTCCGCTTCGCCCGGCGTGTGCGCCGGTCGCCGACGATCCACATCGGGATTCCCGGCGCGACGAGCGAGAACGCGCCCACCCCCATTCCGACGGCCGTTGCGAAGCTGACGATTCCACACTCCTCGCCTGAGGCGTGCGCGCATCCACGCCCTTCCACCCCGGCGACCACCGCGACAGTGGCGGCAACGGCGCCGATCGCCGTGAAGATGATTCCAACGTTGCGTAGGCGTCGGGCCGCCTCGATCGGCGGGACCTCGTCAGCCCAGACACTGCGGGGTACTGCGACGAGGAAGGCAAGTGAAAGGAGGATAGCGGTGCAGCGTATCATCGGGGCTCCTGGGTTGTTTTCCCGCCTTTGCAACTTGCGATCCGTTCGATCCGAGGTCGCTGCGTCACGTACTTGGGGACGATCTCGCGCAGCATCGTCCGATTCTCACCTTCTATGGTGGTGGTCTTTGCACGCATGCTTGTGTGTGTCACTTCAGCGGTGGCTCGTACCCGCCGGCGAGGCGCGCTCCACGATCTTTCCGTCTGGTGTCCGCCGGTGTGCTGGCGTATGAATTCGCCGAACAGAGAGGCATCGAGCGCAGGGCGCCCAACGCTCGAACTCTCGGGGTTTGCGCGGGGCCTTTTCCATCGGGTCACCAGAGCATGAGCGAACTTCGTCCAGCACCGGAAGAACAGCTCTATGAGCGCATCGCTTCGATCCTCCACGAGGCGCGCTCGCGCGTTGCCCGCACCGTCAACACGGCGATGGTCCACGCGTACTGGCTCGTCGGCCGTGAGGTCGTCGAGGTCGAGCAGCAAGGCGCGGAGCGAGCTGGCTACGGCGAAGGCCTCATGAAGGGCGTGGCCGCGCGCCTATCGGCCACGTTCGGTAAGGGCTTCAGCCTCGCCAGCCTCAAGAGGATGAAACAGTTCTACCTCGCGTTCCCGCGCGGCTCAGCGATGGCGGACGGAGGCGAAGGAAAAGGCTCAACACCGTTGAGCCTTTCTTCGGAGGCGGGTGGGGTCGACAAAGGCGCAGCAGCGTTGAGCCTTTCGGCGAGCCCGGCCTTGCTGTTCCCTCCGATGCTGGCGTGGTCGCACTACCTCGTGCTCCTCCGCGTCACGAGGCCCGAAGCCCGTTCCTTCTACGAGATCGAGGCCGCGCGCGAGAGCTGGTCGGTGCGCGAGTTGGAGCGGCAGGTCGCGGCGCTGCTTTTCGACCGCCTCACGATGAACAAGAACCCGGAGCAGGTCCTGACTCTGGCGCGGACGGGTCAGCAGGTCTCGGTGCCGAGCGACGTCCTCAAGGATCCGTTCGTCCTAGAGTTCGCGGACCTCCGCGAGAACCCGGCCGCGCAAGAACGCGATCTCGAGCAGGCGATCATCGACCGGCTCGAGGACTTCCTCCTCGAGCTGGGCAAGGGCTTCTGCTTCGTCGCGCGGCAGAAGCGCGTGACGCTCGAGGGCGATCACTTCTACGTGGACCTCGTCTTTTACAATCGCCTACTCCGCTGCTTCGTGCTCGTCGATCTCAAAATGGGGAAGCTCACCCATCAGGACCTCGGGCAGATGCAGATGTACGTGAACTTCTTCGACCGCTTCCAGCGTGCGGAGCATGAGGCGAAGACGATCGGAATCGTGCTCTGCTCCGACAAGAACGACGCGATGGTGAGGATCACGCTGCCCGACGAAAACGAACGGGTCCTGGCAGCGCGGTACCAGATGTACCTCCCAACCGAGGAGGAGCTGCGAGCAGAGCTCTCTCGCGAACGCGACGAAGCCGAGCGAGTCCTGCGCCTGACCGCAGACGTGAACCAGCCGGGCAACGGCGAAGGTTGAGTCGGAGACCGCGCGATGAGCAGAAGACGCCACCCCGCTCCGGAGCTCGCCCGCAACGATGCCGACGCGGCGCTCGCCACGATGTCCGCAGACGGCCTGCGTGAGGTCGTTCGCGGCATACTGCTCGAGCTCGACGACAAGGCGCACAGCCGCGTGGTGAGCGCGCTCATCGACCGTGCTGCTCGCAGCGGCTCGGGCTAGGCGCCGGCGACTCTCGACGACGATCAGGTCGCGGAGGTGCTCGCCTTCGCAAGGGCTGCTTCTCCGATGGTCGGCACGTGCTGCACTTCAGCGCCGAGGCGCTGCTGCTGCGACTGTGCGCGCTCATTCCGCCTCCGCGGGTGCACCTCGTGCGT
>JAYUBF010000152.1:0-5887 GCA_043741435.1 Myxococcales bacterium | reverse complement strand
CGAGAACACGGGTGCGCCCCGGGTCGCTGGCCCGCGCTCGCTTCGCGAGCCCGACCGCACCAATCGCGATCGCCTCCGAGCCGCTCCCCGTGAACGTGACCTCGAGCGGATGGGCGCCCACCAGCAGCGCCACCTCGCGCCGCGCGGTCTCCACGAGCTGCCGCGCCGCGCGCCCGCTCCCGTGCAGCGACGAGGGGTTCCCCATCGCCGCACCCTCGCCGACCTCGCCGAGGAGCGCCGCCATCGTCGCCCGCGCCGCGTCGCCGAGCGGAGTGGTCGCATTGTGGTCGAGGTAGCGCCGCTTCATTGGAACCAATCCACGGTTGACGTGGGCTTGCTCTCGGCAAAAACTGGGCTGCCCATGGCGTACACGCCTGCTGAGTTGTTGGTGCACGGCGGTGTGATCAGCGCCGACGAGCACCACCGCGCGCTCGCACATCGCGATGCGCAGGGCAGCTCGATCGGCGAGAGCTTGGTGGCGTTGGGCTTCATCACGGAAGAGGATCTGGCGTTCTTTTATCACAAGCGCCTCTTGCTCCCGCTCGTCGAGGAAGCCCGACTCGTGCAAATCCCGCCCAAGGTGTTGGCTCGGATCCCCGTCGAGCTCGCGACCGAGTTCCGCGTGATCCCGATTCAAAGCGAAGACGACGGTGCGCTGCTCGTGGTCATGGCCGACCCGGCCGACAATCACGCGATCGAGGAGCTCGGCTTCTTCACCGGCTCGTTCGTCATGCGCGCCGTCGCCACCGAGTCGAGCATCCGCCGTGCGTTGGCGCGTCACTACGCGAAGAAGTCCTCCGACCTTCAGGTGCGTGCGAAGCCGAGGCCTGCCCCGGTGGCACCGCCGCCGACGGTCGCCGAACCGATCGTCCCGCGCGCGAGCTTCATCGACGGACCTCGCCACGAGCCATTGCCGCGCAAGAAGCCGCCCGTGACGCAGCCCGTTGCCGAGCCGGTCCTCCTGCTCACCCGCAGGAAGCCGAAGCCCGAGCCGCCGCTCGCGGAGGAACCCGTGGTGCTCCTCACGCGAAAGCGTGGACGAGACCGCACCGGCACTCTTCCCGGGCTCCAGCCGGAAGTGAATGCACCGGCGCCCGTCGCTGGGCTGCGCGCCGCGAAAGATCGCGAAGCGGTTGCGACCCTCCTCCTCGAGTACGCAGCGCAGCTGCTCGGTCGCGCGGTGCTGTTCGTCGTCAGCAAGGACGCGCTTCGCGGGTATCACGCCCGCGGCGCCGGGCTCGACCGTGCGTCCGTCGAGGTGTTGCAGATTCCGCTGTCGACCCCCTCGCAGTTTCGCGAGGTGGTGCGCACGCGCCTGCCTTTCCGGGGCCCGCTCGCCGACAGTCCCCAGGCGCGAGCCATCGGACGCGTGCTCGGTCTCGAGGCGTCGGCCGATGTGGTGCTCTTGCCCATCGTCGTCGCAGGCCGCGTCGTCGCAGTCTTGTTCGGCGACCAGATCGCCCGGGACATCCCGGAATCGGCTCTCCAGATCACGCTCCACGAAGCCGGAATGGCCTACGAGCGCCTGATCCTCGAGGCGCGATCCCGTGCGCAGACCTGACGCCCCTTCCAACCGCCGGGCGTTAATCGGCTAACGATCTGTAGCCGTTTGCTACAGGTGGCGCCGAATTCCCGTGTAGCTAGGCGAAAGTTGCTTAGTATTTTCAAGTGCTTAGATTACTTCCCTTCTGGTGTGGAGTTTGCTCGTACAACGCGATACAAGTGCGAACTCCGGGCTCCAATTCGCTGCTAGACTGGGAGATTGAATCGGAAATGAGCTCGAACGAGCAAACAACGGAGACGAAAGCGCTGGGGACGGCCGACGCGCAGCGTCCCGTCGATGGCCTCCGTTCGGGTCCTTGCTTCGGTCGCGAGAAGGAGCTGCGTGAGCTCTCATCACTGGCCGAGCGCTCGATCGCCGACGGTGTGGGTCGCCTCGTCGTCGTCGAGGGTGAAGCGGGCATCGGCAAGACCCGCCTCGGCGCAGCGCTGGAGGCACACCTCGTCGCCGCCGGCATCTCCGTCCTCAGCGGCCGCTGCCGCGACGGCGTGCACCATGCCGCCACCTACCGCCCGTTCGTGGAGATCTTGGGCGAGGCCATCGCCGCGCTGGACGACGCCGGTGAAGCTGGCATCGCCGAGCGGGGTCGCGAGGTTCGGGACGTGCTCGCCGGCCGCGCCTCCGCGGCTCGACAAGGCGCCGACTGGGCCGAGCGCCGCGCCGCCTTGTTCGATACCGTGACCGGCTTCCTCGTCGACGCGTCACGCCGTCTCAAGCTCACCATCGTCGTCCACGATCTCGACGCTGCCGACCTGGCAACCCGAGAGCTCGTCGGTCACGTGGCCGCGAGCAGCATCCCGGCCGCTCCGCTCGCCACGAGCGCGCCCCTCGAACGTCTGCGCGGCGCTCTCATCGTCACCGCCCGCAGCTTCGACGAGTCGCTGCTCAGCGGCACCGCAGCAACGGTCGTGAGGCTCCAGCCCCTCAATGAAGAAGGGGTTCGCGCGTTCCTCAACACGCCCGAGGTCGTCGCGTTCTTCGCCGAGGCAACGGGCGGTCGTCCCCGCGCGCTCGAAGCGTTGCTCGAGTCGGCTCCGCTCGATGCCGATGATCTGCTGCGCGCCCGCTGGGAGCGCCTCGGCTCGGCCGAGCGTCAGCTCGTTGGCGCGCTCGCCGTCGCAGGTCGTCCCATGTCGCTGGTCGATCTCGGCGCGCTCGCCGACCTCGACGGTGCGGCGCTCATGCTGGCCGCCCAAGAGCTCCAGGCCACGCGCTTGTGCCGTCGCGAAGTGAAGCGCGGCGAGATCGTCCTCTCGTTGTACAGCCGCACCGATGAAGAGACGCTCTACGGTCTCATCCCGGAGCCCATGCTGGCGCCCTTGCACCTCTCCATCGGTCGCTGGCTCGCGTCACGCGGCGGGGACGAGCTGCTCGATCGCGTGCGCATCGCCGAGCACCTCCTTCGTGGCGGCGCGGGTGCCGCTGCGGTCGAGGCCGCGGTACACGCCGTCGACGCCCTCGAGCTGACCTACGGCTACGATCGCGCGGTCGACCTCTTGCGGCGCGCCCGCGTCGCTGCGCTGGGGCTCAAGCTCGAGACCGACGTCTCCGACAATATCGTGGCGGGCCTCGACCTTCGGCTGTGCGAGCTCGAACGCCTCGTTGGTGACTACGATGCCGCGCTGGCGACTGCGCTGCGCATCGAGCGCCGGGCGCCCGACGCCGCGTCGTCGCGTCGGGTCGCTGCGCTCCACGTCCTTCGTGACGAGCTCGACCAGGCGCTCGTCGCGCTCGACACCGCGGCCCAGCTCGCGGACGGTAATGCGGCGAGCGACGGGGCGACGAGCAATGACGAGCACGCCCGGATCGCAGCAGCCCGCGCCGAAGCGCTCTACCTGTCCGGGCGCACCAGTGACGCGAAGGCCGCGGCGGAAGCAGCGCTGGCGCACGTCGACGACAAGATCGAGGCCCGCGCGCGCGCGCTCGAGGTGCACAACACGCTGGGCAAGATCGCGCTCGCCGAGGCGCGCTACGCCGACGCGACGCTGATCTTCAATGCCAACATCAACGCGGCGCGCACCATGGGCAACGCCTTCGAGGAAGCGCGTGCCCTCTTCAACCTTGGCATCGCCGAGCTGCGGCTCGGTGATCACGCGCAGGCCCAGTCGCGCTATCAGATGGCGCTCGATATTGCGGAGAGCGCGGGCGACCACCGCAATCGCGCCTTCTGCTTGCAAAACCTCGCGGTCTTGGCCCTATGGCGTGGCGAATATGCGCAAGCGCTCGCGCAATTTCAAGCGGCGGTCTCGGCGTTCCGTCGCACGGGCTCTCGCGGTCGACTCGCCTGGGTGGCTCTCGATTTGGCGTCGGTCTACGTCGACCTCAACGATGTCGAAGGCGCCAAGACCGCGGCTGCCCTCGTCGCCCAGCTGGCCACCCGCGGCATGCCGCTGCGCATCGTGACCGACCGCACGTTGCTCGACGCTCGCATCGCGATGATGACGGGCGACCGTGAAGGGGCGCGCCTCGCGTTGTGGAAGGTGCGCGAGCTCGCCGCCGGTACCCAACCCGAGTGCTCTATCGAAGCGGGCCAACTGCTCGTGCGACTCGCGCTCGACGACGGTGATGTGGAGGGCGCGCAACAAGAGCTCAACGCGCTGCCGCAATCCAAGTCCGACCGCACGCAAATCCGCACGGACCTGCTTCGCGCCGAGCTCCACATCGCCAACCGCCGCGGCCTCGAGGCGCGGCGCCTGCTTCGTGATGTGCTCGCCATCGCCCAGCGCATCGCGGATGCCGAGACGGAGTGGCGCGCGCAATATTTCCTCGGAAGGGCGGCGCAGGTCGTGCGTGACAACGCGGAGGCGGAACGCCGCTTCGGTGCGGCCGTCCTCGTCGACCGACGTCTGCGCGAGCGCGTCCCCGCGCAACAGATCGCAGCGTTCGACAACATCCCGATGCGTCGATCTTTGGCGCAAGCTGCGGGTCTGGCTGCGGTCATCGCACTGCCGGTCTCGCCGCGCCCAAGACCACGTCTCGTCGATGACGTGGTCGTCCCGACCGCACCGTTGCTCGGCCGCATCATCGGCAACCACGCACGCATCCGCCAGGTGTGCTCGATAGTGGAGCGGGTCGCGCCGTCGGAGTCGATGGTCCTCATCCGCGGCGAGTCGGGCACCGGCAAGGAGCTCGTCGCCGAGGCGCTGCACCAGCTGAGCCCACGCGCAGGTCGTCCGTTCGTGAAGGTGAACTGCGGCGCCATCGTGGAGACGCTCCTCCTGTCCGAGCTCTTCGGGCACGAGCGCGGCGCTTTCACCGGCGCGATACAGCGGAAGAAGGGTCGCTTCGAAGTCGCCGACGGTGGCACCATCTTCCTCGACGAGATCGGCGACATCTCTCCACACACGCAGGTCGCCCTGCTCCGCGTCCTACAAGAACGCCAGTTCGAGCGCGTCGGTGGCACGACGCCAGTGCATGTCGACGTGCGTATCCTCTGCGCGACGCACCGCAACCTCGAGGCCATGGTGGCGCGCGGCGAGTTCCGGGAAGACCTTTACTACCGCCTCCGCGGCATCCAGGTCGAGCTGCCCGCTCTGCGCGAGCGTGCGAGTGACGTGCATCTCATCGCACAATCATTGCTCGCTGCCGCAGCCGCCCAGCGCAACCAAAAGCCGCTCCAGCTCACACCGGATGCCGTGGCCATGCTCACCGCGCACGCATGGCCCGGAAACGTTCGCGAGCTGGAGAACGTGCTACGATCGGCCGCCTTGTTCGCTGAAAACGGTCATATCGGGGTCTCCGACCTCGCCGAGGTGCTCGCTGCGCGCACCGAGTCGCCCGTCATGGCGTTGCCCTCGCCGGAGCTTCACCCAGCGTCGCACGAGCTGCCCGCCTCGGCCGATCCCGCCGAGCTCGCGTGGCTGCGGCTCTCGTCGGAGAACCTGTCGCTCAAGGAACTGAAGGTTCGCGTCGAGGTCGAGTGCATCCAGCGCGCTCTCGCTCTCTGCAAGGGCAACATCACGCGCGCCGCTGCAAAACTTGGAATGAAACGCCCGCGCCTGTCGCAGCTGGTCAAGGAACACGGCCTTCGCATCGACACGTTCGGCGATGATTTGGATCTACTCACTGAGGAGAATTCTTGATGTCCTCCGCTTCGTTCGTTCGCTCCATCTCCACGAGCCGTCTCTCGACGGCCTTCCTCTTCGCCGCAGCGCTGGCGTCGGGTTGTACTGCCCAAGCCGCCGACTCGGATCAGGTCGGCGTCATCGGTCAAGCCAACTCGCTGACGCAATTGCCCGACTGCGCCACGGTCGAGGTCGACAGCACATTCTCCGCGACGCCTTCCGAGGTCGACGGCTTCTACGTGGTCCTCGATGGTACGCGTGG
>JAYUBF010000151.1:0-5911 GCA_043741435.1 Myxococcales bacterium | reverse complement strand
AGCGCATCCATGCCCACGCTCACGATGCTGAGGAGCGCCGCGAACTGCCACGCAGACCGCCCCCACGCGAGGCGACGTGACGTGGCGCCTGCGATCGCCTGCAGCATCAGCGACGTGAGCACGGCATTGGCTATCGCGAGCGGGACGAACACGCCACGACGCGCCCACATCGCCTCCGCCTTGCGCTCGGCTACCTTCTGCAGCTGATCGGGGGTCCCCGAGCTGCTGCGGGAGGTTGGTCAGGCGGCCTGCGTCGTCGCGCACGGCACGCGTGAAGTGATCATGCGTTCCCGTGAGCGCGATGATCGTAGACCACGCGGTGATGCAACCGATGCTGCAGTAGAAGAAGCCGAGCACGGCGAGCACGGCGAGCATGCGGGGGCGATGAGGCGGGGAGGACGGGCTTGTAGGACGAACAAACTGCCTTTCGTAGTAGAGGGCAAGGCTCTCGACAGCAAAATTCATCTGTCCGCTTTGTTCTCATCGCTGCCGTGGCATGCACGCATGCCCGCCGCTCAACAACTTCGAGCAGTGGGTCATGCACCAGCTGCGTCGTCGGACGTTCAGCGAACGCTGCTGATACACGGCCCGTGCATCCGCTTCACCCATCGACGAGCAGAACTACTGTTCGAAACAGTAGAGCGAATGCAGCTCAGAGCAATCTCTGAAGAGGTACGCCGTCCACGTAGCAGTGGCGTCGAGCGACCCGACTTGCCCCTCAGCAGATGTGAACGACCACTCGATGCAGTTTCTGTTCGAATTCCTGGCCCCTCCGGTGTCTGTACCAGTCCACACTAACTTGGAGTTGGGGATGGTTTTTCCGGTCTCATCCATGTCGATGGGGACCGACGGCGTGGTGCGCAACTGTGCACCGCTGCCGAATACCTTGGTCGACTGATCCATGAGATACTAAGGCGACACGTCGCTCACGTGATCTACCGCCTCCTTTGTCTGGTCTGAGAGCCACGCCACCCAGGTGCCGCCGACGCCAGCGGCCTTGGCCGTCGCGACGCACAGTGCGTCTCCTTTTTGCACGCTGCCAAATGCCCCGTTGTACGGAGTGCTTGTCACGAACACGCGTTTCACACCACCGGGATTCGGATTGCCCGCGTGGTCCACCCCTGCGAAGTCCTGCACGACACCGGCACCTGCACAAAAGCCCTCTGCCGTGCAGCCGAGACCCGCATTGCACGCCTTGCCCGAGGTGCAGGCGCAGCCTTGGCTACCGACGGGACATTCACCACTGCCGGCGCCGCACGCGGCGAGCGGAAGAACGAAGAGAGAAAGACAGAACAAGGTACGCGAGGCGGTCATCAGGATCTCCTAGTGTTTGTGACGGCTCTTCCACGGATGGACGGCGAGCCCCACCGTCACTGCAGCGAGGCTCACGCCGAGGGTGGCGAAAGCGGCAATGCGATAGGTGTCGTAGCGATGGCGTGCGTCGTCGGCGACGCGTTGCAGATTGGTGCCGTCGTAATCGTTCTTCGCTGCGAGCGCGAGACCGCCCGTGACGATGGACGCAAGGCCGAGCGCGCCCGCGCCCGCACAGAGCGTTGCAGAGGGAACGATGGACCGGCGACGCGGCTGGTGATCGTCCATCGGGAACGCGACGGAGGCGAGGTCTTGGCGATCGACGAAGCCACGGTAGTACGCGGGGCCGAACGGCACGGCGAACACGCCATCGTCGAGCGAAGATGCAAGTGCGCCGCGAGCCCGCACGCTCGATGCGCTCACACGCAGCGTATCGAGCTTGATCTCTTTGCCGGTCGCGATCTGCACCAACGCCTCGCCAGCCTGCGTCCGGTAGAACAGCGGCATGAACCCGGGCACGGCCACGCGCATGCGATGGCCCGCCTCGACGAAGCCGTCGACGAGCCGCTCGCCGTTTGCCGTCTCGAGCCAGACGGGCGCATCGGTGGCGCCAAAGCTCGCCCACGCGACGCCACGCATTGCATCGAGACGCACCAGCGGTGCACGAAGATCGATCGGCGGTGCGTGCACCAGCACCTCGGGACGCGCGCGCGGATCACGCACCTCGCGGTTGGCGGCAGCGATGAACGCGTGCAGCTCGCTGTACTCGATCTGGTGGTCGCCGTTCACGTCGGCCGCACCGCGCAGGCCCGACAGCACCTCGTGGGAGAACACGCCAGCTTGGTAGCGATCCCACTCGTGCGTCTGCTGCTCGGGGCTGGTCGCCAAGACGGCACCCACGTTGGGAAAGCGCGCCAAGGTCTCGCGCTCCACCCAACGCTGCGCTTCATCGGCACTCACGTCGACGGCAGCGGCCGAAGCATCCCGCGGTCGCACGACGGCTTCGGCGTGGCAGGCGTCGACGATCAAGTGGATGTGCGTGACCGGCAGCGTGAGGATCTCGCCGTACAACACTTGCCGCGTGATGCCACCATCGAGCAAGGCGAGCGCAGCGCCTTCGGGTCCATTCGATCCGTGACCGCTGAAGAAGAACAACAGCGACGACGTTCGGCCCGCTTGTCGATCGGCGAGCAGCTGGTTGCGCAGATCGTGCAACACCGCGCGCAGCTCCCACAGCGTGGGCGGCAGGGCGGCTCGCGCTGCGTCGGGAAAGCGCGCCTGCGACTCGGCATCGAGCACCGAGAGCAGCGTGTTGCTCTGCGCGAACGACTGGCCGAGCTGGAACACGCGCGCGGCATCGTCGTCGGCGTACCGCAGCGGCGTGAGACCGGCGGACGCACCCACGGGTACTGCGTCGTTGCCGATGGCGAGCACGTAGGTGTGCACGCTCTCGGCGTGGGCCACCGTCGAGAACAAGAGAGCCGCGAGCGCGAGCAGCCTCTTCACTTCGTGATCTCGAGCGGCAGCGTGGTGCGCGAAACCATGTTCGCCAGGATTTTCTCTCGCGTGTATTCACCGGGCCGCAAGAGCGAAACCGTGATGCGGTAGCGACCTGCGGCATGCTCCGCGCCGATGCGCGCACCTCTCGCCAGCGTCTGCATCTCGGCATGCGGTGCCACGGCAGGCAGCTCTCCACCGTCGGTGGGAAAGTACCAGATGCGATGACCTGCATCGTCCTCGGCCCACGCTGCGAGCACGGCCGCGGCCTTCACGTCACCGGTGCGAAACTGGAGAACCCCACCCGAACGACACACATCCGCGCAGCCGACCTCAATGCGCGCCGCCATCGCCGCTTGACCCTTTTCGTGGAACTCGTCGGTGCCGCGGCGCAAAAAGATGATCGGAATGAGCAGCAACATCGCCAGGGCCGGCACGGCCCAACGCAGCGCACCGATCCAGCCGAAGCGTGCGCGCCACGAGGGCTTCGCCGCGCGCGCGATGTCGCCCCACAGCCGCTCCTTCTCGGGTTGGCTGAGCCGACCCCGTGCGAGCAAACGGTCGAGCTGGTCTTGGTCCGCTCGCTTCACGGCGTGAAGACCTCGAGCAGGTTGCTCTGCTCCGCAACAAAGCCATCGCCGATGCCACCGACGACGTAGATCTTGCCATCGGCGTCCGAGGTGACGCCCGCGTAGTAGCGCGCGGTGAGCATGGGCGCGGCGACGCCCCACTGCTTCGCGGTCGCGTCGTAAACTTCGACGTCGGGTGCGACCCTGCCGGTACAACCCGTGTTGTAGCAGTTGCCGCTGAGCGCATACACGAATCCCTTGCTCGTCGCTGCCGAGACCCCATCGCGCGGAATGTGGAGGGGCGTGGTGGTGGACCAACCCGGGAAAGCTGGATCGTAGATCTCGACGGCGTTGAGCTTGACTCCCTGGCTGGTGCCCCCGAGCGCCACGATCCGACCATCGCCGAGCACCGCCACGCCTTCGCTCGAGCGCGGCATGTTCATCGCGAACGTGGATGCGGTCCACGCCGCCTCGCCAGGGGCGAAGGACTCGATCGGATCCGTGAGCTTTGTGCCGTCGAAACCGCCGATGGCGTAGATGCGCCCACCCGAGACGACCGCGGCACCGACGTAGCGACCGTGCCCGAGAGAGGGCTCCGTACGCCACGAGTTGCTTGCGATGTCGTACGACTCGACGACCGTGCTCACGTTGCCCGGGACCACGCTGTCTTGGTATTGGCCACCGATGGCGTAGATGCGGCCGTCGGGGCCGGCGACTGCGGCGAGCCCGTAGCGGGCCTTCTGCATCGGTGCGACGACCGTCCACGAGTTGGTCTTCGGATCGTAGGCTTCTACCTTCGTAAGCGGCATGTTGCCGTTGGTGCCGCCGAGCGCGTAAATGCGGCCGTCGCTACCGGTGGCGGCGGCAAGATACGATCTCGCCGTGGGCATTGTCGCCGCGGTGCTCCAGCGCCCGGGCAAGCACAGGGCTTTGCCGAGGAGCTGCGTCTGCGCGCAGGTCGTGGTGGCCACGCAGTCGGCAGGGACCGCGCACACCGCGCCCATCGCGCACGGCGAGCAGCTGCCGCCGCAGTCGATATCGGTCTCGTTGCCGTTCTTCACGCCGTCGCTGCAGCCAGGGCCCGACGTCATGTCGGCGGTGACACCGCCGTCCCCGGCCGTGCTCATCGCGAGGTCGGTCGTGCCCGGGACTCCGCAGCGACCCACGTTGCACACGTAGCCGTCGGAGCAATCCGCTTGATCGCGACACGCAACCTTGGCCTTGCCATCGTCTAGCCCACAACCGGACGCGACGAGCGCGAGCAGGAAGACGCCACGTTTCATCGCAACGCGCCTTGCAGCTCTCGGCCGAGCGTATCGAGATCTTCCTGGTGCTTCGGCACGACGCCATCCATCAGCTGACACGCGCCTTGCAGCCCCGCGTCGCCGATCGAGAACATGCCCTGCGCGCAGCGCTGCGACTCCTGGCGTACTTGCATCTCGCCCCCTTCTTTGCCGGGCGCCCACGTGATGACGTAACGACGCACGATGTTGGCCGCTGCGTTTTGAATTTGGCCGTACATGAAGCCGGTGTCCTGCCAGCGCGTGTAGACAACGCCTGCGTTCGGATCGACCGAGGTGACCTGCTGGCCTTGCGCCGCCAGTGTGCGAGCGACTTTTTCGAGCACGGGCTCGTCGCTCTTGCTGACGACCGGGAAGCGATACGCCTGTTGCGGATGCGCGCAGCCAACGAGCAGCAACGAGCCGAGCGAAACGAAGGACAACGCAAAGCGACGCATATTCTCTCCTTGGGTGCGGAAGGGGTTCGCAGGGCAGTACGCAGCTTCGCGAAGGTCTGGTTGCAGAAACTTCATTTTTTTTCGAGCGCCGTCGCCAGCTTGTCGCGCAGCTTTTGCTCGAGGGTGCGCAGCTGCTGCCGCGAGATCCCGAGTGCACGGGCCGCATCTTCCTGCGACGCGTCGAGCACGTAGCGCTGCTCGTAGACCCCACGCAACGGATCGCCGAGCGCTGCGATGAATGCCTCCACGCGCGCGAGCAACACCGGGTCGATGGGATCGCGGGTGTCCGCTACCGTCTCGTCCAGCGTCTCGGGGAGCTCGAGCCGCTCGCGCCCTCGTCGCCGAGCCCAGTCGACGATCAGGTTCCGACTGATGGTGAGAAGGAACGGCCGATAGTGGCGCAGCCCGTCGTACGCGAGCCGCGCACGTTCACCGAACGCGCGGATGAACGTGTCCTGCACGAGGTCCGCGTGGTCCGACGAAGGGGAGCCATCGGGCCAGACCGCGTGCCGGCGCACGACGGCGCTGATCAGGTCGACGTACGCGTAATACGTGCGCTGCAGCGTAGGCTGCTCGCCGGCGCGAAACTTCGGAAGAAGCTCCGGGTTATCCAGGAACAGCGACAAGCGCGAGCGGTTAGCACATGGAACAGCGGCTGCACAGTGGAGGGATAGGAGGCGCCATGGATACGCTCTCGGTAGTCGTTCACCCCCCCCTGCGATAGCGCGGACCGCGGAACAAGCCTGGAAAGAAAGAACCGGATGATTTCGATCAGATGGATGACGGACGCAAAAAA
>JAYUBF010000150.1:0-1737 GCA_043741435.1 Myxococcales bacterium | reverse complement strand
CGAGAGGGCGAGCGTGGCGACAACCACGATGGCGGAGGGCGCGTGCATGGAGCCCGATAACGCAAGACGCACGCCACTACGTGCCAACCGCGGCGTGCTCCATTCTGCTCGCCGGGCTCGCCGGGGGACGTCGCGTGAGGCAGGCGTCGACCGCTTCAGCGGCGTCGCGCGCCTTGCCGCCTTCACGGTTTTGGCACGACGCCTGCTCTGAGGCGCCCACGGTCCGCTAGGCCCGCGATCGAGGATCCCTCAATGAGCATGTTCAACTCGCACCCGCCCCGCAAACATCCGAGCGACGACCGCGGCACAGGAAAGCCCGGAGCGATGACGCCCGACAACGCCGCCCCAAAGGTGACACCGCGTCCTAAAACGCCGCAGCACATCTCGCAAACCGACCTCGACAAGGAACGCGCGGACTCGGAAGGGATGACCCCCAACAAACCGACGACGCCCGCCGTACCCTGACAGGGGCGCGTCGAGGCGAGCGCGGCCCAGCGTCGGGGGCACGGACGACGCGGCCGGTCCTGACCGGACCTCTCGTTTGGACGCCGCGCTCGCCGTGGTGGGACCGTGCCGAAAATGCGCGACGTGGCGGTTTTGCGCGCCATCTCCGTTGTAACCCGTCGACTTCACTTGTTCGAAGTGAGGCACAAACGATGCAGCGTTTTTTTTCATCCCGTCGATCCCGCGGGATGCACTTCGCACCAAACCGTGCCCGGAGAAAGCGCGAAACAGACACGTTCCGACTTCCAGACCAGCTCGTCCAGCGGGTCGACGAGTGCCGCGGGAAGATTCGAACCTCAGGCCTCATGGTCAACCGCACCGACGTGGTGCGGATGCTCATCAAGCACCCGCTCGACACCGTCCATTGCGACGCCACGGAGCTCTTCTCCCGCGGCGATCGCGCGAGCCGCGCGCAAAAGAGAGATCGGGTTACACCTTGACCGAGTCCCCCAGCGAACGATGCATCCCGACCGACGTGTCGCTTCCATCTTCGACGATCCTGATCGTCGAGGATGTCGGAGCGCTGCGGGAGCTTTACGCCGGCACCTTCGAGGGACGTGGCCATCGCGTGCTCACCGCGGAGTCGGCCGAGGATGCCTTGCGCCTCCTGCGACGTCAGCGCGTCGACGCGGTGATCACCGACTACGTGCTCCCCCATGCCACCGGCGCTGCGCTCCTTCACCAAGCGATCAACGAAGGGCTCCTCGACCCCGAGACACCGGCGCTGATCTGTACCGGGTACGCGTACGTCGAACCGCCTCCGGGTGTCCGCATTCTGCACAAGCCCATCGACCCGGAGGAGCTGGTGGGCAAGATCGAGCGCGCGCTGCTCCGCGCATTGATAAAGGCGAGAGGAGAGGCCTCATGATCATCGAGCACCGTGTGTCCGGGTACGATTTCGTGCGCGCGATGTTACTCGTCGGATACCGCTTGATCGGGACCACGCTGGGTCACGCCCTCTTGGAAAAAGGCGGTGTCGAGCTCCTCGTGCCGCAACGCGACGACCTCGGCGAAGATGTGATCGTGTCGTTGCTTCAGAAAGCGAGCATCCTGCCGCTTCAATTCATCGCGCTCCTGAACCGACTTGGCAGTCGCGATACATGGCCCGAGCAGGGCGAGATCCTTCCTGCCATCGGGGAGGCGCTCCGGCGGGCGTAAGTCGGCTCAGTCAGCTCGACCCGCTCATGCATGCGCTCATGCACCGCGAATCGCGGGCGGGCCGCGCGCGCTTTG
>JAYUBF010000149.1:0-17929 GCA_043741435.1 Myxococcales bacterium | reverse complement strand
GACGCTGGCGATCGAGGCCACGCTCGACGACGTGCACGACTTCCTCGATCTTGAACGGCTTCAAGATGTAGTCGTAGGCGCCCTTCTTCATCGCCTCGATCGCGGTCTCGACGGTGCCGAAGCCAGTCATGATGACCGTCAGCACGTTCGCCTTGAGCTCGCTCACGCGCTCGAGGAGCTCGAGCCCGCCCATGCCCGGCATCTTCAGATCGCTGATCATGAGATTGTACGTGCGGCGCTCGAGCTCGCGCATCGCAGCAGCACCATCCTCGACGGCGCGGACCACGTACCCTTCCATGGTCAAAAAATCGGACAGGATCTCGCGGATGACTTTTTCGTCATCCACGATGAGCACACGAGGCGACTCTTCGTTGGTGCTCAGCTCCATGACGGGGGGTGTCTCAGCATATTCCCACCCCCCCTAGAGCGTCAACGCTTGGTGGCAAAATATACCGCCACTGCAAATGCGAGAAGAGCGAAGGAAGCCGCAACCTGACGCAACCTATTGACAGGACTCGAACGTCAGGGGACTGGTGGTGCGCCGATCGTCTTCTCGAAGCTCGCTTTCATGAAGCCGCCTTGAAGTGATCCCTCGCTGAACTCGCTGAACTCGCTGGTGAAGTCCGTGGTGATGTCAAATTGCGTCCCGAGCGACGACGGGCTCAGCACGATGTCGCTGCGGTTGAGGACGGGCGGGCGGTCATGGTCGACCGTTTCGATCACGACCGAGAGACGACGTACGCCAACATCAGCGACGGTGATCGTCTGCTTGGGAAGCGCGGCGTTCCCCGCCGAACGAGGACTTCGCGTCATCTCGCGACGCGCGCGTAAAATCGGGCGCCCAGACGTGGAGGTCTGCCATCTGCGTGAGTGCTTCGGCCGGAGCAAGAGCAACGAAGCCGTGCTCCATGTACGACGACGGACGAGGCGATTTCGGCGTGGACCGCGGAGTCAGTCCCAAGGTCTCGCGGAGCCAGGCTGCACCCAGGCCGATCCCGTCCTTGATGGGAGCCCCGCGCTGTTCGTCGAGCCGCAGGATCGTGAACATGCCTCCAGCGACGATTAACGCCAAGCCGAGCAAGACTACGAGCACCCGCATCCCAGCCGCCATAAAAGCCACGCAGCGGCGAACCGCGTACGAATACGAACCACACAAAACGGCCCCGATCCGAAGATCGAGGCCGTCTCTGACGTACCGTGGAGAAAGCGCTAGGCCTTCGCCTTCACGACGACCTTCACCTGCGCCGTCACGCCTTGGCCCAGCTTGGCCTCGACCGTGTGCTCGCCGATGGTGCGGATGGTGTCGTTGATGGTGAGCTTGCGGTGATCGATGGTGACGCCCTTTTCGGCGAGCGCCTCGGCGATGTCACGCGAGGTGACCGAGCCAAAGAGCTTGTCCTCTTCACCGACGGCGCGCTCCATCACGATCTCGAGCGAGCCGAGCTTGCTGGCCACGCCATGCGCGTCCTTCAGCGTCGCAGCGTTCTTCGCCGTGATGAGCTTCTTCTCGTGCTCTATCTGCGCAACGTTGCCGGCAGTGGCCTGCGCGGCCTTGCCTTGGGGAATGAGGAAATTACGGCCGAAGCCGGGGCGCACCGTCACGACTTCGCCGGACTTGCCGAGGTTGTGGACGTCTTCTTTGAGAATGACTTGCATCGGAAAACTCCTTACTTGCCCGTGACGGCGAACGGCATGAGCGCGATCATGCGAGCGCGCTTCACGGCGACGCCGATCTTGCGCTGGTGCGCGGCGCAGTTGCCGGAGATGCGACGCGGAATGATCTTGCCGCGGTCGGTGATGAAGTACTTGAGAAGCTGCGGGTCCTTGTAGTCGATCCCGACCTTCTTGTCGGCGCAGAAGCGGCAGACCTTGCGACGAGCAAAGCCGCGCTTGCGAGCCGCGCCCTTTTTGTCCTTGTCGCCGGGCTTGCCCTTACGATCGCGGTCGCGCGAGTCGGTATTGAAGTCGTTCATGGTTTAATCCTTGTCCTTCATGCCCATGTCGTCGGCGAGAAAGTCGTCGTTCATGCCCGGGATGTCGTCGTCGTCGAAGCGCGGCAGCGTGGCTGCGCCGGTGGCGAGCGCCTCCTCGTCGGGGACCGTCGTGGCGGCCTTCATGAAGGCCTCGTCGTCGATCGCAGCCGGCTTGCTGGTCGGATCGACGTTCTCGTCGACCTTGACCGTGTAGTAACGAATGACGCTGTCGAGCATGCGCAGGTTGCGCTCGATCTCTTCGACCACGCCCGTCGAGCCGAGGTACTGCCAGTACAGGTAGATCCCCTTCAGCTGCTTCTTCACTTCATAGGCGAGCTTGCGCTTGCCCCAGTTGTCGAGCTTGAGCACGCGGCCAGAGGCCTGCTCGATCACGTTGCGCACGCGTTGATTCACCAGGGTGATGCCGTCCTGGTTGGTCTCCGGGCGAAGGATGAAGATGGTTTCGTACTCGCGTTGCGTGCCGGGTTCGTCTTCTGCTGATCCAAACTTCTGAGCCATATTGCGGTCTGCTTTCTGATTCCACCGTCGCCTGGTGCGGAGACGGTGGCCTCTTGGGGTTGCCCCCCGGCGGTTGCCGAGGAACGAGGAATGGGGACCTTTCGGTCACCCGGCCAATGGGAATGAGCTACTTCGCTCGCTCCGGGTTGAACTGGTTCATCGCCTTGGTGGTTCCGTCGCGCACGATGGCGCGCACCGCGTCGGCCGCCTCGGCGATGAACACGCCGAGGGTCTTCTGTTCCTCTTTGCCGAAGTCACCGAGGACGTGCCCGACGACGCGATCTTTGCCTTGGGCTCGATTCCCCACGCTGTCGGGCTTGCCGACGCCGCAGCGCACACGAACGTAGTCGGCGCCGCAGTGCTCGGTGATCGACTTGAGACCGTTGTGCCCGCCGTGACCACCGCCGACCTTGATGCGCAGACGCTCGTACGCCAGATCGATCTCGTCGTGGACGACGATCGTCTGTGCCGGCGCGATCTTGTAGAACGCGGAGGCCTGCTGGGTCGCGATGCCGGAGAGGTTCATGTATTGCTGGGGCTTCAAGAGAATGAGCTTGTCGGCATTTGCACTGCGTCTGTCTTCGACTTCAGACACCTGAGCCGAGAACTTGGCGCGGAAGCTTGCCGCGCCGAGCTCTCTGGCCAGCGCATCGACGACCATGAAGCCGATGTTGTGACGGTTCGCGGCATATTCCGATCCGGGATTTCCCAGACCCACCACCAACCACATCATGCTCATGGTCGCGACGCGGAAAGCAGGGCTGCCTACTTCTTCTTGTCGCCGCCTCCCTTGGCAGGCGCGGCAGCAGCGGCCGGCGCAGCACCCGCGGCCGGCTTCGCGCCAGCAGCGGCAGGAGCGGCACCCGCGGCGCCCTTGGCACCAGGCGCGGCAGCGGCAGCGGCAGCGGCAGCGGCGTCCGGGGCAGCCTCGGCAGCAGCCTCGACCTTCTCGGCGCGCGGAGCGGTGACGGAGCAAACGGCCGAGTCGTCATCGGCGAGGGCGCGAATGCCTTCGCCGAGCTTGAGGTCGGACACGTGGACGGCCTCGCCCATGCCGAGCTCGGTGACGTCGACTTCGATCTTCGCCGGGATCTTGTCCGGCGTGCAGGCGATCTCGAGGTTGCGAATGTTGTGGTGAAGGATGCCGCCGTCCTTCACACCCAGCGCCTTGCCGATGATGATGACCGGCACGACCGCGTGGACGTCCTTGTCCAGCGAGACGCGGATGAAGTCGGCGTGCGTGAGGACGCCGCGGACCGGATCCTTCTGCACGTCACGAACCATCACGGTGATGGGGTTGGTGGAGTTCGGAGCGTTCTCCACGGTCAGGTTGATGACCGTGTTGCCCTTCTTGATGGGATCGAGCGCGCGCACGAGGAGCGTGGGGTCGATCGAGAGCGAGAGAGGCTCGCCCTCACCGCCGTAACAGGTCCCGGGGATCTTGCCCGAAGCGCGGAGCTTGCGGTTGTTCCCCTTGCCCAGGTTTCCTCGGTACTCGACGGTCAGCTTGCCGACTTCCATGATTCGTTCCTCTTCTTTATAGCCAATTTCACGTCGAGGTGATCCGCTTCCGGCCAGGCAAGCCTGGCCTCACGCTCACTTCGCTTCGCTCCACAGAATTGTGTCGACGTGAATTTGCATGGTTTCTAGATTTCTAGATGAAGAGACTCGAAATCGAGTCCCCGTGGTGGATGCGCTTGATGGCCTCACCGAGCAGACGCGCGACGGTGAGTGATTTGATCTTCCCGCAGGCCTTGGCGGCCTCCGAGAGCGGGATGGAGTCGGTGACGATGACCTCTTTGAGCGGCGACTCCTCGATGCGCTTCAGGGCCGGGCCCGAAAGAACCGCGTGGCTGGCGCAGCTCGACACGCTCCGCGCGCCGGCATTCATCACAGCGGTGGCGGCCGTGCAGAGCGTGCCGGCGGTGTCGATCATATCGTCGACGATGATGGCGTCCTTGCCACGCACGTCGCCGATGATGTTCATGACCTCGGACACGTTCGGCGCCGAGCGCCGCTTGTCGATGATGGCAAGCGTGCCGCCGAGGCGCTTCGAGTAGGCGCGCGCGCGCTCCACGCCGCCCGCGTCGGGCGAGACGATGACCGGATCATGCATGCCCGAACGCTGGAGGTAATCGATCATCACCGGCATACCGAACAAGTGGTCGACGGGGATATTGAAGAAACCCTGCAGCTGCCCCGCGTGGAGGTCGAGGCCCACGACGCGATCGGCGCCGGCCGCGGTGATGAGATCCGCGACGAGCTTGGCGCTGATCGGCGTACGCGGCTTCACCTTGCGGTCCTGGCGCGCGTAGCCAAAATACGGCATCACCGCGACGATGGAACCCGCCGACGCACGCTTGAGCGCGTCGATCATGATGAGCAGCTCCATCAGGTTGTCGTTCACCGGCTGCGACGAAGACTGCACGACGAAGCAGTTCACGCCGCGCACGTTCTCACCGATTTCGACGAAGATCTCACCGTCGGAGAACGTGGTGACGTCGGCAGCACCCAGGCGCACCTCCACGCAGCGACAGATCGCCTCGGCGAGCTCTCGATTCGCGTTTCCGGAGAAGATGCTGAGTGCCTTGATCATCCTGCTAAGTCCTTCGATGCTGCGCTTTGCGACGACCAGAAACGACGACGAGTTGGGGCGGAAGGATTCGAACCTTCGAATGGGGGTATCAAAAACCCCTGACTTACCGCTTGTCGACGCCCCAGAAGCTCCTCTTAAACACTTGAAACAAATGCTTTTTCTCTCTGGGCGCGGTGGTGCCTTTCCAAAGGGAGGCGACGATCTATCACCCCACGAAACTCCTTGTCAAGATGGGTGCTTGGCCCAATGCCAGTCACTTAGCGGCGAGTCCCAAGTTATTCCGATCACCTATGGGGCCGGGCTCAAAGAACAGGAGACCGGCAACCGGCGACAGGAAATGTTCGGAGTAGAACCGCTCGCGTCGTCGATGACGCTCTGAAAAATTTCAGAATTGCCTGTCGCCTGTCGCCTGTCGCCTGTTGCCGAAACAGACGAATCGCGAAGCGAGATTGATCACTTGGACTTAAGTGATCGGCATTGGTGCTTGGCCGGTGCTGGGTCGGAAGGCCCGGGTTCGGATAGCACGAGCGCCAGCTGGCCGCGCAAGTATTATTGATTCCGAAGACTTATGGATCCGGCGGCCGTCACAGGACCTGCCCCCCACGCAATCGGCACGCGCTCGGTACATACTTTCACGGTCTTGGTGGTCTGGAGGGGGCGTGTCCCCGGGTCGCGAAGGCGAGGTGCGCACCCAGCTGAACCACATCGACGATCTGATCGGCGAGAAGCCCCGCGAGGACGCTCGCAAAGCCATCTTCTCGCCCCCACCTGCGCCTGACGGGCGGCGCGATGTATCGGGAGATGTATCGGGACATGATCGAGCGATAGACATTGCGGATGAACGCGACCCCCTGAGCTGGTAGGCTGCTCGGCCGCGGGTTCATGATCTTTTCCAGCTGCACGAACAGAGAGGTTCCGTGAAGCGCTGCCCGAGCTGTCAGGCGGCGTGCTGGGACACGCACCGCCACTGCCCGAGCTGCGGCACCGACGTGAGCGAGCTGCAACCCGACCCGGGAGATCCCTTCGTCGGCACCACGCTCGTCGGTAAGTACCAGCTGCTCGAGCTGATCGGCGTTGGCGCGATGGGCCGCGTGTATCGCGCGTTGCACCTCGGCCTCGACACGCACGTCGCGGTCAAGCTCCTCAACCCGGAGATCGCCTCCGATGCGGTGAGCTCGAGGCGCTTCCAGAACGAGGCACGAGCTACGAGCCGGCTGCACCATCCGAATGCGATCGCCATCCTCGACTTCGGCCAAGCCGCCTCGGGTGCGCTCTATCTCGTGATGGAGCTGCTGCGCGGGCGTACGCTTGCGGAGGTGGTGCGCGACGAGGGTGCGGTACCCGCGGCGCGACTCGCCGATCTCGTCGGCCAAGCGCTCGCCGCGCTCGACGAGGCGCATGCGGCGGGTATCATCCACCGCGACTTCAAGCCCGACAACATCTTCGTCGAGACCCTGCGCTCGGGTCGCGAGCACGTGAAGGTGCTCGACTTCGGCATCGCCAAGCTGCGCGGCGCAGAAGACACGTCGCTCACCTCCGCCGGCCTCGTGTGCGGCACGCCCGACTACATGAGCCCCGAGCAGATCCGCGGGCTCGAGCTCGATCCGCGCTCCGACGTGTACAGCGCCGGCGTGGTGCTCTACGAGGCGCTCACGGGGCGGCGGTTGTTCGAGAACGTGACCGCGCTCATCGACGTGCTGCAGGCCCACCTCAATCTCGCGGTCGTGCCGCCTTCCGCGCGACGACCCGACCTCACGATCCCGGCCGAGATGGAAGCCGTGGTGCTGCGCGCTCTCGCGAAGAAGGCGGACGATCGCTACGGCAGCGCCGTCGAGCTACGCGTCGCGCTCGAGAACGCCACCGGCGCCGATCGCGACCGCTGCCCCAACTGCGATGCGCCTCGCCAAGGCCGCGGTCGCTTTTGTGCCGAGTGCGGCAGCGCGCTGCCTGCCTTGCCTTCGCCGCGCGACCTCGGGCCCGCGGCGCTGTCCCCCAGTCTCAGCCAGCCCACGATGATCGACGCGTCGTTGGCCGTCGCGCGCGCGCCGACCATCGCCCCCGGCTCCAAGTCCAATGCCCCACGTCTTCCGCCGCCGACGCTTGCGTTCTGCGGCCGCGACGACCTGCTCGATGGCCTGATGGCGTTGCGCAACGGCGCCGCGCTGATCGTCGGGCCGGCGGGCAGCGGTAAGAGCTGCGTCGCGCACGCGTGGGCCGAGCAACGCGCGACCAGCGGGCGTCGCGTGGTGGTCATCGAGGCTGATGGGCCTGGCGTGGCCGCGCCGCTGTCGCCGATGCGCCGCGTGGTGAGCGCCGTCTTGCAGCTCGGCGGCCTCATCGATTCGGACACCATCGCGACGGCGCTCGGCGAGCATGCCGAAGAGCGCGCCGGCATCGCCGTGCTGTTCGGCGATCGGGGTCGCATTTCCTTGCCACTCGATACACGCCGGCGCGAGTGTCGCGCGGCCACGCTGGCGGTGTTGCGTCGCGCCGACGTCGACCTGGTGTTCGACGATTTCCATCTCTACGACGACGTGTCGCGCTCGTACATCGACGAGCTGGTGTCCTGGGCCAGCGCCGTGACGGTGCTCGCCACCTCCACCCATGCCGAGGTCTGGCCAGCGTCGGGGGACAAAGTGGAGCGCATCGCGCTGCCGCCCGTGCCGGACGATGCGCTCTCCGGCCTCGGCGTGAGTGACACGATCGTGAAGCGCAGTGGCGGCTTGCCGTTCGCGATCGAGACCACGCTGCGGGCGCTCGCGGAAGGCGCGAAAGCAAACACCACGCTCGCGCGTCTGGAAGTCTTGCCGGAAGACGCACGCCGCATGGCAGAGGTCCTGGCCGTCGCGGGCGGCCCCGTGCCGCGCGGCATCGTAATGGCGGCGGCACAGCTCACCGAGGTGGAGCTGCCCGCCGCCGAGCTCCACCGTCGCGGCTACCTGCGCGCGCCGGACCCGCCCTATCGCTTGGTGTCACCGACGCTGCGGCGGGAGATCTACGAGACGCTCGACGTGGAGCGACGCCGCTTCATGCACGCGCGGCTCGGTGCCCTGCTCGAGCGCGCGGCAGCGGACCTCCACGTGGTCGCGTACCATGCGCTCTCGTGCGGCGACGGGGAGGTGCCCCGCTTCGAGGAAGGCCCGATGCTGTCGCCGGTCGACGCGATCACCGCGCTCGAGCGCGCCGGGGTGGCGGCGCGCGAATCGTTCGACGATGCGATGGCCATCCGCACGCTGCGCGCGGCGATGGATCGCAGCCGCATCGCGCTCATGCACGGGCTCGGCGACGAGAGCCAGCTCATGCAGGTGGAGCTGAAGCTCGGCGTGGTGCTGCGCTACAACGGCGACCTCGCAGGCGCCGAAGTGGTGCTGCGAGAAGCTGCGCAGCTGGCGCAAGAACACAAGGAGCGCTGGGCGCTCATCGAGGCGCGACGCGCGCTCGGTCGGGTCGCGAGCATGACCAACCGTCCGGAGAAAGCGCGCGACGAGCTGAACCTCGCGGTGAAGAGCGCGCTCGAATACGGCGACGTGGGGGTGCTCTGCGAGTGCTACATCGAGCTCGGCGAAGCGATGAGCCGGCTCGCGAAGCCACTCGAGGCCGCGCAGGAGCTCGAGGAAGGCATCCTGCTCGTCACGCAGGGCGATGGGCCGGACGTGGAGCAAGGCCCGCTCGCGCTCGCGCGGCTCATGATCCGCCTCGCGGAAGCGAAGCTCGCCCTCCACCTGGGGCCGGAAGCGACGAAGCTCGTCCAGCACGCGCTGCGGATCTCCGAGCCCGCGGAAGCGTCCCTCGAGCGCGCGCGCGTGAAGGCTTCTGCCGCCGGCGTGCTGCACGCGGTGGGCAAGCTCGACGATGCCCAGGCCCTGCGCGAGGAAGTGGTGACCCAGCTGCGGGCGCTCGGCGATCGCCGCGCCATCGCCGAGCAGCTCCTGGTGCTGGTCGACGACTCCACCCCGTCGCTGACGCAGGACGTGCACCGTCGTGCTTGGTTGCTCGAGGCCGAGCGGCTCGCCAAGCAGGTGGACTGGAACGAAGGCACCAGCAAGTCGCGCGAGCGCTTGCGCAAGCTGGGCTGAACGCGGGGCGGTGTTTCTTTCCTTGGTGGTGCTGCACCAGTACTGCACCAGTGCTACACTGGCTATCATGCCGACCGCTAAGCACCGCATCAGCATTACGCCGAGTGACGCGCTCTACGAGGCGCTCGACAGCCTGTCCCGGCGGCGGAAACGCGCGCTGTCGAGCGTCAGCCTCGAGCTGATCGAGCGCGCCCTCGAGCTCGAAGAGGATGCGCACTTCTCCCGGATCGCAGACGAACGGCTGGAGAGAGGCGAGAAACGCATTTCCCACGCTCGCGTCTGGAAGTGACACACCGGATCGAATACCTCGAGAGCGTCGTCCGCGACGACATCCCGGCGCTGCCGAAGGCGATCAAAGAGCGGATCCGGCGTGAGATCGAGCACAAGCTCACTACGCGCCCGATCGAGTTCGGCAAGCCCCTACGCTACAGCCTCAAGGGCTGCCGGCGCATCCGCGTTGGGGACTACCGCGTCGTGTACGTCATCGAAGGTGCGCGGGTGACAATCGTGAAGATCGGGCACCGCAAGGAGGTCTACAAAGGGTAGAAAACGCGCGGGGAGATAGCTCGACGAGCAATTTCGATCGCAAACAGCTGTTGGACGATTTGGTCCCGATGGTCTCATGATTCATCACATCTTCAGCAACTCTCCAGCTAGAGAGCTAGAGAGCGCGGTGCTCGCCGCGTGACGAAGTCGCGATCGCGTCGTACCATGGTCGGCTTCCCGCACGACTGAGCGGGGACAGGAGTCAGCAGCGTATGTGCGGAATCGTCGGGTACGTCGGTGAAAAAGAGAGCATCCCGGTCCTCATCGAGGGCCTGCGCAAGCTCGAGTATCGCGGCTACGACTCGGCTGGCGTTGCCGTGCTCGAGCCTGCTCCTGGCGCAGGGGGAGGCAAGCTCACGACCAAGCTTCTGCGCTGCCGCGGCAAGCTCGCCAACCTCGAGAAGCTCCTGAAGGAAGATCGTCCCGTCGGCAAGGTGGGCATCGGCCACACGCGGTGGGCCACGCACGGCCGACCGTCCGACGAGAACGCGCACCCGCACAAGTTCGGCTCGGTGTCCGTGGTGCACAACGGCATCATCGAGAACCACAGCGCGTTGCGCGAGAAGCTGCGCGGCCTCGGTCACACGTTCTCGTCGGAGACGGACACCGAGATCATCGCTCACCTCGTCGACGAAGAGCTCAAGAAGGGCGCGGGCGGGCTCCTCGAGGCCGTGCGTCGCTCGCTGCTGCAAGTCCACGGCGCCTACGCCATCTGCGTGCTGTCCGACACCACGCCCGACGAGATCGTAGCCGCGAAGAATGCCTCGCCGCTGGTGGTCGGCGTGGGCGACGGGGAAAACTTCGTAGCATCCGACATCCCGGCCATCCTCGAGCACACCAAGAAGATGCTCTTCCTGGAAGAAGGCGAGATCGCCGAGGTGAAGCGCTCGGGGATCAAGCTCTACGATCTACATGGCAAGCCGGTCTCGCGCGAGCCCAAGATCATCACCTGGAGCTCCGTCGCTGCCGAGAAGAACGGCTTCAAGCACTTCATGATGAAGGAGATCCACGAGCAGTCGCGCGCGGTCACCGACACCTTGCGCGGCCGCCTCTCCGTCGAGCAATCGGATGCCTTCCTCGACGGCATGGTGCTGGGCGACGACCCGGCGAAGATGCCGCAGAAGATCACGATCATCGCGTGTGGCACGTCGTGGCACGCGGGGCTCGTCGGCAAGTTCATGATCGAGCAGCTGGCGCGCATCCCCGTCGAGGTCGACCTCGCGTCGGAGTATCGCTACCGCAACCCGGTCATCAACAAGGGCGACATCCTGCTCGCGATCTCGCAGTCGGGGGAGACGGCCGACACGCTGGCGGCGCTCAAGGAAGCGAAGAGCAAGGGCGCGATGGTGTACTGCATCGCGAACGTGGTCGACTCGTCGATCCCGCGCTCGTCCGACGGCTCGCTCTACACGCACGCGGGTCCGGAGATCGGCGTCGCTTCGACCAAGGCGTTTACGACGCAGCTCACTGCGCTCGCGTTGCTCGCCATCAACCTCGGCCGCCGCTCGGGTGGGCTCGACATCGACCGCGCCGGCAAGCTCATCACCGAGCTGCTGGCGATCCCTTCCAAGATGGCCGACATCGTGAGCCTCGCGCCGCAGATCCAGGTCATCGCCCGTCGCTACGGCCACGCGCGCGACTTCCTGTTCCTCGGTCGTGGCAACAACTACCCCATCGCGCTCGAGGGTGCGCTCAAGCTCAAGGAGATCTCCTACATCCACGCCGAGGGCTATCCGTCGGGCGAGATGAAGCATGGTCCGATCGCGCTCATCGACGAGAACATGCCGGTCGTGGTGATCGCGCCCAAGGGTCCTGGCTACGACAAAGTCATGTCGAACCTCGCGGAGGTCAAAGCGCGCGACGGCAAGATCATCGCGGTCGCCACCCGCGGCGATACCGAGATCGGCGCCATCGCCGACGAGTGCATCCTCATCCCGGACACCGCGCCGGAGCTGCAACCGCTCCTCACCGTCGTGCCACTCCAGCTGCTCGCGTATTACGTCGCCGACTTCAAGGGCACCGACATCGACCAGCCACGCAATCTCGCGAAGAGCGTGACGGTGGAATAAGGAAAATCTCGCGCGCGCGACGCGCGGTGGGGGGTGGCTCCCGAGGCTCGCCGAGGGAGGGGGGACGGGAACGTCCCTCGTCGATAGGTCAGCCACGCAATCTCGCGAAGAGCGTGACGGTGGAATAACGCTCGGTGAGGCGTTTTTGAACACGGAGCTCCAACTCAAGTCGTCGGGATCACTTCGATCTCGACGGCTTTTGCTTTGCACTGCTTCCCAGCACACCTGGAGGCACACCGTGCAAAAGCAAACGAATGACAAGGCTCCGCAGACCAAGAAGAAGGCGAAGCCGGACACCCAGAATACCGACAGCAAGTCCGACTCGAAGATCGAGGGCGAAGGCAGCTACAGCGCCGCGCGTCGCTACGACGCCGACGTGCGTGACTTCGTGAAGTCGGGGCAGGTCGACGAGTCCGCAGAGGACGCGAAGCGCGCGATCGACGGGCCCGATGGTCCTTCGCTCTCGGAAGCCGAGAAGCAGGGCAAGCGCGGTCCGCGTGAGGAAGCGTAAGCATCGCTTCACGCTTGCGCTGGCGCTCGCCGCGGGGATGACATGCCCCGTCGGCGGCGCCGTTGCGCAAGACCGTCAGCCGCCTCCGCCGGACAAACCACCGGTTGGCAACAAGGAGCCCGGTCCGGCGCCGGGCGTGCCGAAGCCGGCACAACCGACGCCGAGCAAGCCCGAAGATCCGAAGCCGCAGCGCCCGCGCGATCCGCGGCACGACCAAGCCGATCCGCGCCCGCCCAAGGCGGACGGCGGCGTGCCGTCGCGCTGAGCGGTCGACGTTCTTGAAGGTGCTACCGACCGATCGCGGCGTGTAGCTCGGCAACGAGCTGCTCACCGTACGAGCGATAGGGGCTCTGCGGCGCGCGTTGCAGGAACTGCTGCGCATGCGCGAGCGCCTCGCTGTAGCGACCGAGGCGCTGCTCGCAGACGGCCATGTCGAAGAAGAACTGCGGGTCGGTGCCGCGACGATCGGCCTCGCGGAAGCCGGCCAGCGCTTGCTCGAACTGCGCACTCTGCCAGGCAGCAACGGCGCCGTCGGCTGCCTGCTTCACCGTGTTCTGCAGATCGGGTGACGGCGGAATCGGGCCGAGCGCCATCTGCGCGGGCGGAGGCGGCGGAGGCGGCAGCGCCTGATGATGCTGCGGGGGAGCGCCGCGACCCTCCTGCGCGACCATCTGCGACGCGTAGGTCATCGCGTCCTCGCAGAGCTGGTCCATGCCCCAGCCCGGCTTCGGCTGATCGAGCAGCTGGCCGCGCGTCGACGAGGTGATCACGAGGCGGTTGAAGCCCGGCTGCAGTACGAGGTTCACGCGCACGCCGGCTTGTGGGCTCAGCGTGAAGCCCCGTCGCTGCGCGACGCGCATGCAGCGCTCGATCTTGCCCGGATTGGCAAACGGTCCCGTCACGTCGAGCGCGATGACCATGGCGCCGGGCGGCGGCGCGTACGCAGGCGCCGGTGGGTAGTTGTTCGCCGGCGGATAGTTGTTCGCCGGGTAGTTGTTCGCCGGCGGATACGCGGGCGCCGCAGCGACGGTCGGCTGGCCCTCGTTCTGGTACGCGCGCTCGGCGACCTGCATCGCGTCCTCACAGAGCTGATCCATTCCCCAGCCTGGTCGCGGGGAGTCGATGATCTGGCCGCGACGCGCGGAGGTCACGAGCAACCGGTTGTAGCCGGGCTGCAGCGACAGCATCACGCGGACCGGCGCTTGGGGCTGCAGCACGAAGCCGTGGCGACGGGCCACGTCCTCGCAGCGACGCGCCTTGCCCGGGTTCGCCGACGGGCCATTCACCTCGAGCGCGAGGGTTTGCCCCGGCGCGGCATGGGCAGCGGCCGGCGCGACGGCGCCCAGACCGGCGAACAGCGCCAACCCGCCCACCACGGACACAAGGAAGGACGATGAATAGGAATAGGTCATGGCGCGCATAGTACCGCGCCGGCCGGAGTGTCGATACAGTCTCCCGGGTCGCGTATTTGGGGAATGTTCGGCCACTCGTCTCGCAGACCCTACGTCCAACCGCTTGTGCAAAAGGAGCCACGGAACATGAATCGCATGTCGCACGGATTGATCGCGTTCGTCGTCGGAGCCGTGGGGATCGCTGCCGCTGGTTGTGGTCCCATGGTGGATGTGGTGGTGCGCAATCCGCTCGTCGCTGGGGCCGTCGATCAAAACAGCGTCGTGAAGCAGCACAACTACGCCGAGCGCCTGCGCGGCCTGCCGCCCGGCTCGATGGCCGATCAGGCCTCGCTCACGCGTCTCGGGAACGAAGACATCTGCTTCGATGTGGTGATGCACGAGCTCGATCCCATCGACATGAAGCTCGTCCGCGCCAAGCTCGAGGTCTCGGGCCAGGTCCCGCGCGAGCAAGCGCAGCTCTGGCCCGAGCAACCCGTCGCGCGCGACTACCCGGGGCTCATCCCCACGCGCGTGCAGACCGGGTACGAGACCTACTGCATCACCCGCGCATACAACGGCGTCTGCCTCGCGTTCAACACGCGCCCCGTCTACGGCACGGTGATGCAGCCGGGCACGGTACCCGTGTACGAGACGCGCGCCCGCATGTGCTTCCCCAACGGCGGCTTCGTCACCGCCGTCACCGAGGCCATTCTCCTCGACCTCGTCGTGCCGCGCCCGGCCAAGAGCTTCGACACCGCCTACACCGGCTGGGGTATGTGGGGCGGCGCGGGCGCCGGCGACAAGCGCACCATCTTCCGCTGGGGCCTCGAGGGCCTTCCGAAGAAGAAGTAGGACCGCCCCTGCGCAGTCACCCTCCGCGCCAGAATCGATGGCTGAATGGGGCGTCGGCAACAGGCAACAGGCAACAGGCAACAGGCGATGCCGTTTCGCTCCCCTCTGGCTCTCCCATTGCCGGTTGCCGGTTGCCGGTCCCCTGTCGCCTGTTCTCTCCCTCCCTCTCTCCCTCTCTCTCTCTCTCTCCCTCGGAAAACGGCCGTGACTAATGAGTAAAGATTCGAGCCTCACGCATCTAGCCCCGGACGGCGCGCCGCAAATGGTCGACGTTGCAGACAAGCCCGAGACCGCCCGTGAAGCGCTGGCGGAGGCCTTCCTCGTGGTCTCACCGTCAACGCTGGTCATCCTGCGCGACGGCAAGGGCCCGAAGGGCGATGCGCTGCAGATCGCGCGGCTCGCGGCGATCCAGGCGGCGAAGCAGACCCCGAGCCTCGTGCCGCTCTGTCATCCGCTGCGATTGTCTTCGGTGAACGTGGAGGTCGAGCTCGTGGACCCGGACCGCATCCGCGTGCGCGCGCGGGTAAAGGCGATCGAGCGAACTGGCGTGGAGATGGAGGCGTTGACTGCGGCGTTGGTCGGAGCGCTCACGCTCTACGACATGGTGAAGTCGGTGGATCGCACGGCCGTCGTGACCGGCGGCCGGGTGCTCGAAAAGCGCGGCGGAAAGTCCGGCGACTTTCGCGCCCCGTAGCGATAGCCAGAGTCGCGCGGAGCGCGAGTCAAAACTGAGCAGCCAAAGGCTGCGTCGCGGCGAAGTCGTCGCGTGAGCAGGGTGGGACCCTGACGGCTCGGCCGGCAGGGCGGGCGGCACGCCCGATGAGATAGACTAAACAGCAATGCAACCTTTGATCTCCGAACAATGCGTTGCTGTTTAGTGCAGGACTATCGGGAGATTCTTGGCCTGAGCGATCCAGGCGGAGAGGTGTTCCGCGGACGGCGGGTTCTCGCTGATCTTTTGCTGCGTGTTGACCCTGAGGATCGCCTCGGCCGTCTTGGCCGCGTCCGCCGTTTGCAACTCGGCCACGGTGTTCACACCCGCCGCCATGAGCAGGTGCGCTACGTCGGGCCCCACGCCGCGAACGCGCATGAGGTCGCAAGCCTTCACCCACGTCTCGAGCGCGCGCAGGTTCACGTTCGTGCTCGCGGCGAGCGCGCGGCGGCTCTTCTGGTCCGCGCCCTTCTCGAGGAGCGAGAAGGTGGTGACCACACCGGCGCCCCGAAGCTTTGCCGCCTCGTCCGCCGGGACCAGCATGGGCACCTCCTCGAGGGAGTAGTTCGATGCGCGTGCAGTCGCCACGGCGTAGAGGGACGCGGCGACGACGAGGAGACATGCAACAAGATGGGTTCGTTTCACGGTGTGCATGCGGCTGACCTCAAGGTGGCTCGTGCTGCGGACAACGTTGTCCGATCTTCGGTCGTGCTCGCAAGTGCTTCCGCGCGTTGCGCTTGGCGACAGGCGTCCGGCCGATTGCCGAGACGCAGCAACAACGCCGCGAGATCCACACGTACGACGGCGTCGGTAGGCGCGAGCGTCTTGGCTCGATGGAGATGGGCGAGCGCTTCGAGCCGACGGCCGCGGCGCTCGGCAACCTCGGCCGTGACCCGCTCGAGGAGCACCGACTCGCCCTGACGGTGGAGTACTTCGATCTGGGCGGCAGCAGCATCGAGCTCGCCTTTGGCGACGAGCGCGCGGATCTGACGGACCTCGACCGACTCGGGGGCCAGCGGTTGTCGACGAGACCACCACGTCGCAGCTCCGCCGACGAGCGCGAGCGCCAGCACCATCAGGGTGACGGAACGCGCGCCGGTATTTCGCGGCGGCGCGAGCTCGCCTTCGAAGCTATCACTGCCGGTCGCCACCACGGGCGCGATGTTCGGCAGCGTCGGTAGCAGCGCCGTTTTTGCCGTGATGTCGCTGCGACGCACGAGCGGGGCCAAGGCCGCGGCGACCTCGCTGGCCGACGCATACCGATCTCGTGCTTGCTTCTCCATGCAGCGCAGGATGATGGTCTCGAGCACCGGCGGAATGGCCGGGTCCACCTCGCGGGGCGGCCTCGGTCTCTCGCGCACGTGCTTGGTCAGCACGGCGACGAAGGTGTCGCCCCGGAATGGGAGCTCGCCCGTGGCGAGCCGATACAACAACACGCCGAGCGAGTAGAGGTCGGTGCGGTTGTCGAGCGCTTCACCCTGCGCTTGCTCCGGCGCCATGTACTCGGGCGTTCCGAAGATGGTGCCGTCGCGCGTGATCGACCGGCTCTTGCCCGAGTCCGACGCGAGCTTGGCGAGGCCGAAGTCGAGGACCTTCACGATCTCGCGACCGCGCGATCGCTGCGCGAGGAACACGTTGTCTGGTTTGAGGTCGCGGTGGATGACGCCGGCTTCGTGCGCATGCTCGAGCGCGAGCGCGATGGCGTGCGCAGTCCTCGCGGCCTCATCAACGGACACGCGCGCTTCGGCAATGCGGTGGCCCAGGCTGCGGCCCTCGAGGAGCTCCATCGCGAGGTAGAGCAAGCCGTCTTCCGTTTGTCCGAAATCGTTCACGCGAATGCAGTGATCGTGGTCGAGCCGCGAGGCCGAGCGCGCCTCGCGGTGAAAGCGCGCCACCGCGTCCGCGTCCGTCGCGAGCTCGCCGCGCAGAATCTTCACGGCGAGCGGCTTGTCCATGAGCGTGTGCACCGCGCGGTACACGGTGCCCATGCCGCCTTGGCCGAGCCGGTCGGTCAGCCGATAGCGACCCTGCAGGACGCGGCCGAGGAATGGATCGGTGCCGGCGCGCTTCTCACCCGAGAGCGGTGACCCGTCGAGCGGGCAGAACTGCTCGCCGCGGTCGAACTGCGTGTTGCACGTGGGACAGCTGGACACGTGCGTGCAACCTAGCACGCGTCTGCGTGTTACTGCCGGCCGGCGAAGACGATCGTGAGCGAGGTGCGACGCTCGGCGGTGAGGCGCTGGCACAACACGTCGAGGTCCGGATCGGCATCGACCACGACGGCGCCAGAGGAGAGCTTGATGGACAGCGGCGCGTCGAGGACACGGCCGAACGAGGCGTTGGAGTCGATGGCGACCCATTGCTCGTGGAGCTCGACGAGAGCGCAAACTTCCGCGAGCAGGTCCATCTGGGACGCAGCGCCCTGATCAACAACAGGTGGGAGTCGCTTCGGCGCGTGCAGCGATCTGGCGGTGGTGATGCCGCGAGAATGAGGAGTCGGTACGTTCGGCAAGCGGTGGCCTCGAAACAGTCTCGCGGACCTTCTATAGAAGACCCGGTCCCTGGTCAAGCGGCCGACCTGCGCCGGGTGCCTAACGGAGACGGGGGTCTCTCTCCGGGATCTGGTTGTAGGCTTCGCGGGGATCGAGTGTGGCACGGACGACCTGGATTCTGAGGGCGAGGCG
>JAYUBF010000148.1:0-5949 GCA_043741435.1 Myxococcales bacterium | reverse complement strand
TGCCCGTGCGTACCAGTTCCCGTCGCTGATGAACCGCAGTCGGATGCGCAGTGGACTTCGTGTAGCGTCCGTTCGCATCGTCACCGCGCCACGACGCGGATCGTCTGGTCTGGGGACAGCAGACCAGGCGTAGTGAGGTGCCATAGCGCCAATTCATCGTTGATCTGTCTCTAAACGATTGAATTGGCGGGTGTTGCCGTTGGTCTTCGGTTTGCAGTCTCGTGGAAGTCGAGATGCGACCTGTGTTTCTGCTCGTGGTAGCCGCCTTCGCGTTGAACACGCGGACTGCGGCGGCGTCGCCTCCACTTACGGACCCCACGGTCGACCTACCGACGATTTCTACCTCTGGGAAGCCCGAGTCGCGCGCCGCCGCTGAGCGTGAAAACGTGGCGAGCCTCATCCGCGAGCTCCGACGCCCAACGACGCTGTTTCACTGGACGTCTCCAACGATCGCCGACCAAATGCGCTCCGGCGGTATCAAAATCTTCCCGCGCGGTGAGACCAGAAACGGCGACCGCAGTGGTCCCGGCTTCTACGTCGCCGACCGGATCGAAGGGTGGTCCAATCTCGACCCGGCGTATCGGCCGATGGTGCTCGTCCATGATGGCGCCATGCGCGTGATCGACAACCGATGGCTGGCGGCGCATCGCGACTGGCCGACTGCGGAAGAGGCGCAGCGCTTGGGCATCGACGGCTATGACGGACACGATGAGCTCGTGCTCTACAATTCGCAGCACGTTCGCGTTCTATCGGAGCGCGAGGCCCGGCCCCACGTCATCCGGGCGCTGCGTGCTTTCCGGGGAGGGCTGCGAAACGCGGGGGGCATCGCGCGAATCGCTCGCGAGTATCTGTCTCCCGCCGAAGCGGCGGATGTGGTTCGAAAAGCGTACGTGAAGAACCTCGCGAACTATTCAGACTTGTTCGAACAATGGGCTGACAACCCGTCACGTCGTGCGCTTCATCACATGTTGCGCGTCGGGCTCGCGCCGGAGAATGCGGGTCACCTATCGGATCTGCAGAGCGCGCTCCGTGTGCGGCGCAACCATCCCGGGTTTTCGCCGCAAGAACGCGAGCTCAATCGCAACATCCAAGCGATAGTCGCCGACGTGCCGAGCCCTGTCGTCGATGAGCCGACTTTTGCACGGTACCGAGCGAGCCTGCCGAATGTGTATGCGCGACTGGCTCAGGTGCTGCCGGGTGGAGTCCCGAACAAGCTTCAGCGCAAGCTCTCAGTCAAGCGTTAGGCCCGGCCCCACAAGGCGGCCGCGCTGAGCGAGGCGATAATCAGCACTGCAACGAGGAGCGCGGTCGTCGTGTTGAGCGCGCTGCGTGCGTGGGCGACGAGCCTCTGGTCCACGTTCTCTTTGAGCTTCTGACGTGCGAGCGCGAGGTCCACCCCGCCGCCGTGCTCGCCGACGGCGCGAAGCTCCGCCAGCGTGTAGCGCTCGACGCGCACCAGCAACGAGGTGCGCAGACGCCTGGCGAAGAAGCCGTCGCCTTCGCCGGTGAGCCTCGCCACCACGGTCTTCAGCTTGCGCTCGACCTCCGCAACCGGCATCCGCTCGAGCGCTCGCTGCGCGCCCGTGCCGCGGTCACCCACCGCCCCCGCATCGTCGGTGCGCACGAGATCGTCGAACACCAGGGACAATAGCTTGCGTCCGAGCCAGAGCGTGCCGAGGCCATGCAGCACCGCGCGCCCGATAGCGCGCTTCACCACGAGGAGCGGCGCGATCACCAGGACGAGGCCAGCGCAGCAAGCGATGGCCAACCAGCCGTGCGCCGTCGATCCACCTCGGGCACCGATCGCGAAGCAAGCGATGAGCAGCCCCAGTGATCCGCAGCCGGCACCGACGGCGGATGATAGCAGCGTGACGCTGGCGACCCGGACCAACGACCCGATCGCGCCACCGAATACCTCGAAAAGTGCGCCCACGGCAGGGCCGTAGTCGGGCATCGACTACTGGCCGGAGCCAATCGCGCGCATCGGCTCGATGACCTCGCGCAAGTCGCGCGCGGAGAGGCCGAGCAGGTACAGGATGGCATCGAGGCCGCTCGCGGTGATGGACGTGTCGGCGGCCTCGCGCAGCTTTTGCTTCGCGCGGAACGCGATGCCGAGGCCAGCCTTCTCGAGCATGAGGATGTCGTTTGCGCCGTCGCCGATGGCGATGACTTGATCGAGGAGCAATCCTTCGGCTTGCGCGATGGTCTCGAGGAGCTCGGCCTTGCGCTGAGCGTTCACGATGGGGCCCACCACGCGACCGGTGAGCTTGCCGCCCTTGATCTCGAGCGTGTTCGAGTAGGCATAGTCGAGATTGAGCCGCTTCTTCAGCGCCTCGGCGGCAATGGAGAACCCGCCGGAGATGACCGCCACGCGATAGCCGAGGTGCTTCAGCACCTCGACCAAGGTCTCGGCCCCTTCGGTGAGTGGAAGCTTTTGCGCCAGGTCGCGAACCACCTTTTCGTCGAGCCCCTCGAGCAGCGCGACCCGTTGGCGCAGCGACGCGTCGTAGTCGAGGCGCCCTTCCATCGCGGCCTCGGTGATCTTGCTCACCTGCTCCACGACCCCGTGGGCGCGCGCGAGCTCGTCGATGACCTCGATGCGAATCAGCGTCGAGTCCATGTCCATCACGATCAAGCGCTTCGCTCGGCGGTAGAGGCCCTCGCGCTGAAGTGCGATGTCGCAGCCGCGGCGCGTCGAGACCGCCAGCAACTGGCGGCGCACGCTCTCCGGATCCGCACCGGGCGGCAGCTCGAGCACGATCTCGATCGAGGACAGCGGCCCCTCCGACAGGCTGCCGATGCGCTCGATGTTGGCGCGCTCCGCTGCCAGCACCGACGCCACGTCGCACACGTGCACGGCGTCGAGCGCGCGGCCGATCAGCGTCACCACGTAGCGCTCGCCGACCGCGCGGTGGGGCTGGTCAGAGACGGGCTTGAAGTCGAGCTCGACCCCCAGCTCTTTGGCGGTGAACAAGAGCTCCTTCAGGATCGACCGCTCGGTGTGTGGCTCGATCACCATGCAAAGCGTCAGCTGCCCTCGGACCACGACCTGGTCGATATCGATGAGGCGGGTGTCGGACTCGGTGAGCAGACCCGTCAGCGTGGACGTGATGCCGGGACGGTCCGGGCCGGTCACCGTGAGCAGGATCGATCGATTGGCCATGGGTATTCGAGGTTATCTCAGCGCAGACCGCGCTACCATTGCCGCGTGCCACAACCGGCTGGCCCACCCGAAGCACCCGAAGCAACGATCGGGCACGCGCTGCAGCTCGTGCGCTCGCTCACCATCGTTGAGCTCGAGGCGGAGGCCGCTGCGTACGATGCCGTGGTCGCGCGCAGCGTCGATGCGGACCAGTTTTGCTCCAGCCACGCCTTCGTCCACGCCGCCTTCACCGGTCTTCAACCGGGTCGCACGCCGCGCATCTACGGCGTGGGTGACGGTACGAACGCGGGCTACCTGCTGTTCGCCGAACGCTCCATCTCGCTGTTCGGGGATCCGCGTCCGCGCCCCCTGTGGGAGCCGTTCGAAGCGATGTGGGGGCTCGCGTCACCCGTCGTGGGCACCGACGTGGTAGGGCTGGCCGTCGCGTTGCGGGAGCGCTTGATCGAAGACGCGCCGACGGCGGCCGTGTTGTTGTGCGGTCTCCGAGAAGGCTCGGCGCAGCTCGTCGCGCTGGTGCGCACGCTCGATGCGACCCACCGCATCCACGGCGGTCGCACGACCGATCGCCAGGTGGCCTCGCTCGAAGGTGGCGTCGACGGGTTTCTCTCGCGCCGCTCGGCTCGCTTCCGCGCCAACCTCCGCCGCGCGCTGAAAGTGGCCGCGACGCGCGGTCTGCAGCACGAACGCATCGCGCCCGGCAGCGAAGACGAAGTGCGGGGGCTGTACGAGCGGGTGGTGTCCATCGACGACCGGTCTTGGAAAGGCCACGCGGAAGCCGGGCTGCGAGGGTCGGGCCTCTACGCGTTCTACCTCGAGATGCTGCCGCGCTTGCTCGCGTCCGGAGGCTTGCGCTTCCATTTCCTCGTCGAGAACGGAGAAGACGTGGCGTATCTCTTCGGCGGTCGGGTCGGCGACACCTTCCGTGGGCTCCAGTTCGCGTTCGTTGCGGGACGCGAGCGCGAGTCGCTCGGCAACCTCGCGCAGTACCATGCGCTGTCGTCGCTGTGCGATGAGGGCACCCTCCGCTACGACCTCGGCACGGCGTCGGAGTACAAGCTGCACTGGGGCGAAACCGCGGACAGCAGCCTGAGCTTCATCGCCGTGCCACGCTCGAGGGCTCGATGAGCCGCGTCGTGGTTCGCGCCGCGCTCGTCGGCGACGTCGGGCTGTACGTGTCCCTCTGGCGGGAGCTGGGTCTCGACGAGGCGCCGCCGAATGCCGAGCAAGCTGGCGGCGTGGTGCCCCGCATGCTGGTGGCCGAGCTCGACGGCCGCGCCGTCGGCGTCGTGGTGTGCGACGCCGAGGGCAGCGTGGGCTTCGTGCGCCAGATCATGGTGCAGCTCGACGCGCGTCGGCACGGTGTTGCCACGGCGCTCCTCGATGCGGCGCGCCAACGTGTGCGCGATCTCGGCGTTGCCGAGGTGCGGCTCAACGTGAAGCGAGACAACGATGCGGCCATCGCGCTGTACGAGCGCTGGGGCATGACCGTGGATCATCCGGCGGCCGCGCTATGGGCTGGTGACGCCGTGCGGCTCGCCTTGCCCGCGTCGTCGGAGCCGCTCGTCGTGTTTGATCCGGCACCGCTCGAAGAAGCCTTGCTGGAGCAACAGTTCTCCATTCCCTCTGGACAGCTGTCGTGGTTTCGCGATCGCGGCGACCTCATCCGCGGCGTGCGCGAGGCGGGCAAGGCGGGTGCCTTCGTTGGTGTCATGCGCTTCTCGCCCGGTTTCCCCGGGGCGTTCCCGTTTCGCGCGGCCACGCCGCCGGCCGCGCGGGCGCTGCTGGGGGAAGCCGCGTCACGTCGGACCAACCCTACCGCCACCATCGGTCTCGTCGTCGAGCGGGACGTCGCGCTGATCGACGCGCTCATCAGCGCCGGCGCGGTGCTGCGCTTCTGGATGGTGCAGATGGTGGCGTCGGCTCAGTAGCGGGCCACTTCCACGAAGCGCCCCGCATCGAAGCGATAGAGCTTGGCGCCGCGCACGACGCGGTCGCAGATGTCGACCACGAGGTGGTCGACCGGCACGAGCAGGGCCCCGCCGGGCGCCGCCGACAGCACGTCCTCGTCGGAGAAGTAGGCGCCGATGTCGATGTGCGAGTGATACACGATGCGAGCGGGGCGCTCCGTCTCGAGGCTGCGCGCCAGCGACATCACGTCGGCAGCGGACAGCGAATACGCCGTGCGAGACGCGACGTGCTGGTTCTCGCAGCGCTGCACCTCGGCGTCGGGATACCCGCGCGCATCGCGCGCGGCGAAGACCAGCCCGCACACCTCGCGCGGATAGCCGTCGACCGCGTGCGCGAAGATCTTCTCCAGAGCGGCTGGCGACAGCACGCTACTTGAGGTTCTTGAACAAGTCGTCGAGCTTCGCCTTCGCGTCGGCGACGGCGGTGTTCTCACCGGGGAGCGCGCCATCCTTGAAGTTGAAGTGCGTGCAGAAGTTCGCCTCGGTGCGATCGCGGATGAAGCCCGACTCCGGCTCCTTGCACTGGTTGTGGATGTTTGGATCCCAGTGCTGGCAGTTCCGGCACACGTGGAGATCGGCGCCGCAGTGCGGGCACGAATCGCGACGGCCGACCTTCACGCCGACCTTGACGTCGAAGAACTGCTCGTTGCGACACGCGTGGCAGAAGAAGGCCATGGCGCACATCCTTGCCGGCGATCGCCGGTGCGTCAAGGTCGTGCCCGCTAACCAGAGTCGCGCGGAGCGCGAGTCAAAACTGAGCAGCCAAAGGCTGCGTCGCGGCGAAGTCGCCGCGTGAGCAGGGTGGGACCCTGACGGCTC
>JAYUBF010000147.1:0-17960 GCA_043741435.1 Myxococcales bacterium | reverse complement strand
CTTCAGCTCTTCCGTTTGGGTCCAACCACATTCCCCGTCGACCTGAACCTCACATTTGGCGTTGGCGTAGCACGCATAGGTGTCCGTCCACTCGCAGGTAGACGCCAAACCGGGCTCCGCGCTGCAAATCTGGTTGGAGCACCCGCCGATGTGACATGTCTTCGAGCTAATTGAAGCCCGCGTGACGCTGCGGGCGCTCGCCGAGTTGAGCTTTCCGTCGTGCCGGCTCACGTCGTCCTGGGTCGAGCAGGCTGCGATCGCGAGGGTTGCAAGAGTGAGTAAAGTTGAGCGACGGGTCATGGTCGGCTCCTGGGAAGAAATAGCGCGACGTACAGCACCTCGCGTGCAGCACCTCGCGTGCCAATCCAACCAATTGATTTTGATAGGATTAGGATGGGTCCACTATCAGAAACCTACGATGCACCCTCAGTTTTTTACGCTTACGCCCTGCCCCACTCACCGCCGTAGCTGCCACGCGCGCGCACCTTCTGGACGAGCTCGGTCCACAGCTCGCGCTGCACGCCCTCCTCGAGCTCCATGTGCTTCGTGAGGATCGGCAAGATGTCGGGGTTGTCGAACTGGGACAGCAACCGACGCGCGACCTCGCGCAGCGCGGGGGACTCGTAGCGCAGCACCTCGATCAAGAACTCGCCGGCCTCGAGGCTGGCGATGCGACCGATGGACTCGAGCGCGGTCTCTTTGATCTGGTGATCGTCGTGCTCGCGAAAGATGCGGGTCAGGGGATCGAACGCGTGCGGGAAGTGCAGCGCCGACAACGCCTCGAGCGCGGCCTGTTGCACGGCTGGCGTGTCGTCCCCGAGGCCGCGGCCGATCATCTGGAAGCTGCGCTTGAAGTACAGGTTGCGCAGCGCACGCTGTACCCCGCGACGAACCTCGGGGCTGGCATGGCCAGACAGGCGCTCGAGCGGCCTGAGCGCTGCATAGGCTTGTAGCTCGCCGAGGCCGATCGCCACCTGGGACAACAAGGCGGGCTCCGATTCCCCGCCTTGTCCCGCACGGGGTGAGCCGAGGATCGTGAGCAGCACCAGCAACGCACGACGACGAATCATGTCCGCGTAGCGCACGTCACCGACGATCGACGCGCAGACTTGCGCAGGATCGCCGTCCAGCTCCCACTCGATGAGATCGAGGTACCAGATCTCCGGATACGCGTGCTGCTGCCGCAGATAGTCGGGAAACGGCGCAGCCTCGCCGGCCTCTTGCCACACGTCGGCGTAGCGCTTGACCACTTCTCCGTACCGCGCGCGCTTCTTGTCGCCGAGCGCCAGCTTGGAGAGCCGCACGTAGCTCTCGCGCACGTTGCCGAAATCGCCGATGGAGTTGAACGAATCGACGGCCGCCAGGAACGCGTTCTCTGTCATCTCCACAGGGCCGCCGTCGCGCTCGTTCTTCGCCGCGGCGAGCCACCACGTCTCCGCGGCGCGTCGCACGTAGCCACGGTCGTAGATGAGCCCGACCCGCCTCGCATAGTCGGCGGCCTCTCGAAACATGGAGGCGGCAGCGTGCAGCTCCTCGCGCTCGAGGCTGATGCGCAAGAAATCCTCGTAGTACTGGAGGACGTAGAACTTGAGGTTGTCCTCCTTGAGCACGCGGATGCAGTTGATGTAGCCCTCGGCCAGGTTCTCGTAGCTGCCGGAGTCGCGACCGAGCTTCAACAACACGGCATAGCAATCGAACGCGCGCTCGCGCTCGCCGCGCATCTCGAAGTCGTCGGCCACCTCCTCGAGCAAGCGCTGCGAACGAATGAAGCGACGTTCGGCTTCGTCCTTGTCGCCGGCACGACGGCTGGCGTCCCCCATGTTGAACTCGACGAGCGCGAGCTCGTACGGCAGATCGCGGAGACGCGCGTCGCCGAGGACGCGCTCCCACGCGCGGCGCTCCTTGAGCGGCTCGGAGCCGAGCGAGAATGCGACGGCGCTTTGCACGGCGCGGCCGGACTCGAGGTAGGCGTCTCCCGCAGCACGGAAGTGCTCGCGTGACACCTCACCGGTGGTGCGTCGGCCCTCGACCTCGCGGGTGCGGGCCATCTCCACCGGCGCCTGGGCCCGATTGAACGCGGCCAAGGCCTGCGCGAACTGATGCAGGTAGAGGAACACGTAGCCCGCCTCGAGTGGACGGCTCAGCTTGAGGTAGGTGGCCGCGATGCCACGCAACCACTCGTCGTATTCGAAATCGACGACGTGCGTGTTGGTGAGCAGCTGGCGCCACAGGCGCTCGGCGTCCTCGTGCCGACCGGCCTTGCCCATGGCCTCGGCGCGTTGGCGCAGCTCGGCGTTTGCCTGGATCACTTCGCCGGCTCCGGCGTGCGCACGTGCGGCAACAACATGCGCAGATGAGCATCGAACTCATCCTCGAGACGGTCGACCATCCGATCGCCGAGCCGCTTGCGCCATTCCTCGACAGTCGCCACCCAGCGATCGGTGCTCCGCACCTTGCCCGCGCCATCGACCTGATCGATCCGCAGCTCGCGCGGCGGTGGCGCATTGGTGGTCATCGACAGGGAATCGATGGTGCCCTTGCTCTTCTTCGCGCGGGGCAGCTTGCGCAGATACGTGGCGAGCTCGATCGGGCTGCTGAAGCGACTCGCGGAGAGGTCGCCACTGTCGATGTCGATCGTCGAAAGCTCGTCGTGGGCGAACGACCACGTGATGCGATAGGGAGACTGCACGGTCTCCGTATACGCCACCGTCGCGAGCAACATCGTCGCGAGCAACATCGTCGCGAGCAGCAGGCGCTTCACCGGCTCGCCTCGTTTCGGCGCTCCGTTCGCGGAACGCCGGTGTCCGCCACGATCTCGAGGGCGCGATCTCGACGACCCTTGCGGCTGGCCAACGTATCGGCGTCGACGATCTGGTAGCGATGGAGGAGGTCGAGGTAGTCGAGCCGCATCGTCGACGACGGCAGCACGAAGATGCCGTACAGGTAGGCCTCGGCACGGAGCTGCTGCACCAGCTCCACCGGGATATGGCACTGCCCGTGCGTCACGATGTAGAGCACGATCTCGCGGCGCTCGGCGCTGCGCTGGCGACGAAGCTCCACGGCGAGCTGGCGAAATACCTTGGCGTAGTTACGGCCGCGCTCCGAACGAAAGCAGAGGAGATAGGGCGCGGCCACGTCGCCGGCGGTGACGCGCTGCACGTCGTAGAGGCGCGAGTCGAAGAAGCGCAGCCACACCTCGTCGCCCGCGAGCGTGAGCTTCTTCGCCATGGTGAGCGCGAGGCCGCGCGCGAACACTTGGCGCACGCCCCGCATCGACGGAGACGAGTCGATGAGGATGTACTGCAGGCGGCGCTTCTCCTCCTTCTGTCGCTCGTGCCCGTAGTAGTAGAGCTCGTCGTCGATCACCTTGCGCTCGAACAAGTCGTCGTCGTACGCGAATTCGGACAGCACCAAGGCGTCGAGCTGGCCCCGGCGCTCGATGGACGCGTAGCCGTCGACGGCGAACGTCTGGGCGCCAGCCGCGCGCTTGGTCTCGAGCACCGACGGCAGAAGCTCGAGCGAGAAGTTCACCACGTCGTTCGCTTCGGGGCTGCGAAACACGTTGTAGAGATCGAGGAGATCCACACCCATCGCGCCACCGACGTCGAGGGCGCCCGCGCCGAGCAGGGACGCGCCGCCTTGAAAGACGCCGAGCAGGCGTAGCGTATCGAGGTCGATCTGCTCGAGCGACGTGTAGATCTGAAGGCGCTGTTGCCCGACGAAGCGCAGGAACGACTCCACGTCACGGCGATCGAACTCGCGATAGCGCGCCGGAACGTCCGCTTCCTGGTAGCGCGAAGGGTCGAGCGGCAGCGGCTCGGCGCCGATGCCTTTGCTCGGGTCGACGAAACGGTGATACACGTCGCCGAGCACGCGGGTGAGGAGCACCGCCACCATGTCGTCGCGCAGGCGCAGCGCGGAGGCGCGCTCGCCCACCTCGCTCTTTGCGAGCGTCTCCAGCAACGCCTCGTAGTCGCGGCACAGGCCACGCAGCTCCGCGCTCGCGCCGATGGCCTGCAGTGTGGCCTCGCGCGGCCCGAGCTCGATGCCGCCGCGCCGCGCCGAGGTGAGCAACAACCCCACGTCGTGCACGACGAACAGCGGGAGGTGCACCCCGAGCCGCGACATGGTGTTGCACCATGCGGCGGCGCGCACCAGCGCCATCGGGCTGTCGGATCGCACGTGCGACAGCGCGAGCGTGCCGACCTGGCGGCCGAACCACGCGCTAGCCATGGTCGGCCCTCATCCGAACTTCGACGACTGGAATACGTTCGCCGTTGAAAGGGGGACATTCCCGTCCCCCCTCCGTCGAGCAAGCTCGCCGGAGCCTCCCCCCTCCGCGCGTCCCTCGCGCGAGTCTTGTACCCACCATCTCAGCCGAACTTCGACGACTGGAATACGTTTTCCAGCAGCTGATCGACCTCGTGCACCATGCGTTGCGCCGTCTCGTTGGTGGTGGCGTGCGCTTGCAGCGCGCTCTTGATCTCCCCGAGGTTCTTGAGCTGCGCGAAGAGCTGGATGTCCGACAGCGTGGCCGAGCCGGTGAGCAGCTCGCGGATGGTGCCGAGCTCGGACAGCAACGCCTCGAGCCCAACCTCGCCGCCTTGCACGCGACGCGCATTCGGGTGCTCGCGGTAGTAGCGCTCGACCACGGGCGAGACGATCTCGTCGAGCAGCTCGGCTTGATCGAGGTTGTTCCAGATGTGGCGCAGGATGAAGAAGTCGCTGTCGTTGGCCTCGGCGCGACCATCGACGAGGGCCGAGGCAGCGACGAGCTTCAGAAGCTTCACGACGCGGCGATCGGACACCGTCACGCCCTCGCTGCGGATCTGGAACACGAGCCCTTTGTAGCGAGAGATGAGGTCTTCGGAGAAATCGAGGCGGGTGCTCAACACCTGGTTGAGCCGGTGTAGGTCCGCCGCCGTCACGATGGGCTTGATGTCCGTGCCCGCCAACGTGGCTGCTTCGTTGCGCAGGCCACGCTCGATGAGCCCGGCAAAGTGATAACCGTCGAGGTTGTTCGAGACCACGCGCAGGAGGAAGCGATCGAAGATTGCGGCCAAGTTGTCGTCGTTCGGGACCTCGTTGGACGCGCCGAACAGCGATAGCAACGGCACCTTCAACACCTGCGCGCCATTGGAGAAGCGACGCTCGTTGAGGATGGTCAAGAGCGAGTTGAGGATGGCCGAGTTCGACTTGAAGATCTCGTCGAGGAAGACGATCTCCGCCTCGGGCAGCATGTGGGTGGTGCGCCGCGTGTACGTACCTTCGCGGAACGCCCGGATGTCGACGGGTCCGAATAGCTCGTTCGGCTCGGTGAAGCGCGTCAGGAGGTACTCGAAGTACCGCGTGTCGATGAGGCGCGAGAACATGCGCAGCACCGCCGACTTCGCGGTGCCCGGCGGCCCGACGAGGACCATGTGCTCCCCGGCGACCACGCTCACGAGGAGCAGGCGGATGAGCTCCTGCTTGTCGAGGAAGCTGCGTGACAGCACATCGCCCACGCGTTGCAGGCGGTTGGCGAGCTCGAGCAGATCGGGGCTGCTGCCGGGGACGGAAGGAGGCGAGGCCATGGCGCGGGGATGGTACCCCGTGGCTAGCGGATTTTCACCCGCTCGTCAGTATGGATACGGCTTGAGTGGCTGGCTTCGTCACCCCTCGGGAACGCCGGCGGGTGCCCAGTCGAGCGTGTCCACCGGGTCCACGAACAGGCAAAGGCCACCGTCGCCGAGGTTGAGATAGATGCTGGACTGCAGCTCGCTCACGAGGAGAAAGCGCACGTCGAAGCGCTTGCGCAAGTCTTCGGCGAGACGCGCCGCCGCCTCCGGTGCGTTCCCGTGCGCGATGGCACACCATACGCTTCGGCCTTCGCCGAGATCGGTGACGGCGCGGTCCGCGAGGTGATGCTCGGGATTGTCGGCCTTGGTGAGCTGCTCGATTGCCTTCAGCTGACCGCCGACGAGGCTGAGGGTCGGATTCAGCGCGAGCAGCTTGTCGAACACCTCGTGACCCCCGGCGTGTCCGCCGAGCAGCAGGTAGTCGATGGTCTCCGCGAACACGTAGGTTCGCCCCTGTGCGGCGAACTGCTCGATGGCAGGCAACGGGCTGTGCTCACGAACGGAGATGGCCGCGAACAACGTGACGAGGCCGGACCCGAGATCGAGAGAGTTGGAGTCGATGACGTCGATTTGCAAATCGGAACCGTCTGCGGCGCTCCGCACGAGCTTCGCTGCTGTGTTGGCAGTATGGAACGAGCCGATGATGACGGGCGAGGTCGTCACGACGATGATCTCGCGGTGCTGCTGCGCAACAGTGCGATAGACCTGCGCGAACTCGGTGGTCGAGGCGCACACCACGTGCGGATGCGTCGTGGCCGACGTGATCCAGCGCTTGACCGTCTCGCGAGGGATGCCGGGACGCGTATCGTGGCGCGCGCCATCGACCACTATGTACTGCGGCACGACGGTGATGTCGTACTTCGCGAGGAAGCGCTCGGGCAGGTTGCAGCCTGCGATGGTGATCACCTTCACAGCGACGATCTGACACCGAGCTCGATCACGCGAGCGCGGTCTCCGACGCCGCGGGCAAGGACCCCGGTGAGCTCGTGCAGGCGTCGCGGGCCGACGAGCTCCGCGCACGCGTCGACGTAGGCGTCCACGTTGCGCTGGAGCGCGAGATCACCGATCAGGTCGGGTGGGCGGCCGAGCCCGAGGCGATCCGCGGCGGCGTGGAGCCCGAAGCCGTCGGCGGCGGCACGCTCGCGGCTCTGGATGTGACCGCGCAGGACCTGGAGGTGGCCTTCGCGATCGCGCGGCGGACGACCCAGGAGCTCGAGCAGGTGCAGGTGGCTATGGAATTGAGTCGCGATCGCCGCCGCCACTTGCGAGTCTGGCTTGTTGTACACGGCGAGCAGCGCCGCCACGAGCGGCGCCAAGATGGCACCGATGCCGCGCGTCAGATACTCGTCCGCGATGACGCGCGCGATCGCCGGGGACGACAGCCAACGCGCGCACCGTGACAGATCGACCACGGGATCTGCGGCCGGCAGCGCCAGGAGCTCGGTCAGCGGCGACGAGCCGAGCAGCTTATCCACGATCGTTCGCAGCAAAGGTGACTTCTGCGCCTCATCGAACAACGACACGGCGGTCTGCTCTTGGCGCACGCGGCGGACGCTCTGCCAGCGCAACAAGCGAGCAGGCGGCGGCTCACCGCGAAACGATTGCTCGCCGGCCCAGAAGCGGACGCGGACGTCTCGTCGCGTGATCGTTCGCAGCCCACCGACGATGGCATGGCGCGCGCAGAGCTCGAGTTCATCGTCGGCGTCGGGGCGCTGCGCGAGGCGTGCGGTGTAGCCTGCGATGCGCGCGATCACCCGGCGCGTCTCGTCGAGATGGTCTCTTCCGAGGAGAAAACACAGGTTGTGGATGGCCACCGCCAGCGCTATGCAATCGTCGTCGAGCGGTGGCGGAGGTTCGTCGAGGAGGTAGCGCGCGACCACCTGACGTTGCGCCTCGGCGAGCTCGGCGGTGCCCGACATGCGACCCTTGGCGCCGATCAGCGCGGCGACGTCGTCGGCGTCGAGCGGTCCATGGATCGTGACCGTGCCTCGGGTGGCGAGCGGCACCATCACGTCGCGGACGAAGTCGTCCTGATCCATCGCTACGTTTCGCCGTCGTCGCGGAAGCCCCAGAGTGGAAACGTGCCTGCATCTCCGTGCTCGACCTGTACCGCAGGGGTCGCCTTGGCCACGCCGAGCGCCACCTGCGGCCGACGCACATCGGTCTCGAGCGCTTCGAGCGCCACCCGACCGAGCGGCACCATGCCATCGGCCGCGATCGAGATGGGCCGCTCGGCCGTTGCGCTGAGGAAGACCACCAGACGACCGGTCTGCGCACCGAGGTGCGCGCTCACCACCTCCGGCGTGACCGCCGGCTCGAGTCGGTAGCCGATCGGGACGTATACGCCCGCGGCCGGGCGCCAAAACGGCCGCCCGATGGGCATGGCCGACAGGCCTTCGTCCGACACGATGAGCAGACCTTCCTCGATCGCCACGACCTTTGCAGACTGCAGCAAGCGTTGCGGCATGGCGTACACCAGCTTGCGCAGCCATCCGGCCTTCGCCCACGGAACCAGCACCGCAGCAGGTTGATCGCCCGCTTCCGAAGGCTCGAGGCGGAGCGGCACCGCCACCTTCTTCGCGGCGACCGCGGACTGCTCGACGGGCGCCGCACGCTCGTCGAGCTGAAAGCCGCGCTCTACCAAACCCGAAAGCGGCACCAGCAGCGGATCCGCGAACACCTCCACCGCGTCGCGGGTACCCGAGAACACGTACAGCTTGTTCGCCTCGAACACCGTGGCGCACGCATCGAGACGAATCGGGTGCCGATACCCGAGCTGGACGAGGCAGCGCTCGCCCGCCTGTTGATAGAGCTCGACGCCTGGAAGGTCCGTGAGGAGCCGGTGCAGCCGCTGCGTGATCGCATCGATGCGGATCAGCAACCAACGCGGCCGGCCGGCGAAGCGCGCCCCATCGACGGTGGCAGCGACCAGTGGCTCCACGGCTGCCGCCTCCGCGCGCACGCGATTGCGCCACAGGTAGCCGAGCATCGGCGTTGCCAGCCCCTCGCGCGCGAGCACCCACACGCGCTCGACCTCGGTCTCGCGTAGCCCGGGCAGCGGGCGCGGCGAGAGACGGAGCAGCAGCTGTGAAAATGGCAGCTCGCGCGACTTCGCGAGGACCAGCGTGAAACGATCATCGTAGAGGAGAAAGTCGGCGGGCTCCGGCGAGAGCTGACGTGCGTCGTAGCCGAGGGGTGAACGCGGGTCGCGGTACTTCACGAAGTGCTTGCCGCTGCCGGTAAAGGCGAGCCCACCCACCAGCGCGGCGATGCGTGCACCGCGGTCGACCAGATAGCTCGACGCGGCGTTGAACAACACCAGGAACTGTCGCGCACCGCCTTGGCCGCGCACTTCTTCGATGCGCAGCTTCGGCAGGATCTCGTCGAGAGAGCTCTGCTCACCGAAGATGCGGAAGAAGCCCACCATCGCGTCCACCGACGGGAACAACAGCGCGCCGAGGCGACCGAGCAACACGCCTCGACCGTCCGGCACCACGCCCGGCGTGTTGAAGCGGGTCTGGTGCAGTGCGACGGGATCGAGCATGAAGACGGGGTACAATACGGCACGCGACATGCGCCGTATACGAACTAGCGAGCAGCGGTGATGGCCTTTGGAATCTTAGGTCGCGGCAAGGGGACGATCAAAGGACTCCTTGGCCAGAGCCTCGTCAAGATCCTCGGGGGCGGCGGAAAAAAGAGAGCTCGGCGCGGCTCGGTGAAGGCGATGGAGGCCGAGGCCGCGGGCGAGTACCTCGACGCCGCGCGCGCGTACCTCGCGGTGAGCGACTACAACAAGGTCGGCGAGATGCACCTCCTCGCGTCCGAGCGGGCAACGACGCCGGACGGCAAGCTCGAGGCCTTGCGAGAAGCGGCGCGCTGGTCCGATGCCGACGAGGTCGATGGGGCTCGCAAGGTACGTCGCAGAGTGGCAGCTGCCATGTTGGCCTGGTCACGCGCCCGCGGCGTCATCACCGATGGAGATCGCGCGGTGGTCACCGAGGCAGCCGCATTGTTCGACTCCGCCGGCGATGCGGCCGGCGCGGGCGCGTGCCACGAGCTGCTCGGTGCACCGGTCGCGGCGGCCGAAGCCTATCAATCCGCGGGTGAGGTCGATCGCCTCGAGAAGGTGCTCGAGGAAGAGGCCGACAAGCGTCGTCGCTCCGTTGCGGTGGAAGGCGCCATCCTAGACCACCGCTTGCGCCTGCGCACCGGCGATCCCGCGGGCGCGTTGGCGTCGTTGTGCATCGCCATCGAGAGCGCCGAGGCCCGCGATCGCGCTGGGCTCGAGCGAACGCGCGACGAGCTCGCAGCGCGTCGTCTCGGCGACGGTCGCGTCCAGCTGAGCGCGGTCGACGCGAGTGGCACCGCCGGCGGCGATCGACTCGTGATCGTCGGCGCCCCCCTCATCCTCGGGCGTGATCTGGGCGCGCGCATCGTGCTGCGAGATGCCGGCATCTCGCGCCACCACGCCGAGTTGGTGTGCGAAGACGGCACCTGGTCCCTCGTCGATCTGGGCTCCAAGAACGGTACCTCGCTCCACGGCGTGCGCGTCGCGGGTCGCTTGCCTTTGCCCGGACGTGGCGAGCTGGGCGTGGGAGATCGCTGCGGCCTCCGCTTCGAGCTCGACGGTGAACAGCTCACGCTGGAGGTGATCCGTGGCCTCGATCGCGGGCTCCGCATCCAGAGCGGCGGCCGTGGACCCGTGGCGTTGTTCGGGCTGAGCGTGCGCTTCGTGGAGGGTCGCACGCGGGTTCGTGCGAGCGGCTCCACGCAACCGCTGCGCATCAACGGCGTGAGCGTGCCCGGGGAGATCGAGCCGTTGCTGGGGGACGTCATCGAGATCGGCGCGCAGCGCTGGACCGTGGGCGCATGAAGCTGTTCGCCTGGCTGCGGCGAGGCCGCACGCAGATCCTCGAGCCGGCGACCGAGCTCCCCACCTCCGAAGGAGCCTTGCTCAACCTGCGCCTCGGTCATGCGGCGGACAAGCGCCCGCTCGGCGACGACGAGTGGGCCGCGATCGATCGCTTGCAGGCCCGTGGCCGCGAGCACGACGTCATGGAGCTCCTGCGTCGCGTCGTGGCGGCGCTTCCCGACGATCTCGCTGCCACGCTCAGGCTCTGCGAGATCTTGTGTGGCCGACTCGAGCACACGGCCGCGGTGCCCTTGCTCGAGCGCTTGTTGCCATCGCCGATCCATCGCGAGCGCGCACTGATCCTGCTGGCCGAAGGTGCGGAGCGCGCAGGCGATCGCAAGGCGGCGCTCGCCCACTACGAGCGCGTGCTTGCCCGGCGCATCGATCACCCACGCGCGCGCGCCGCGGCGGATCGCTTGCGGCCACAAGGCACCGGCTCGACCGCGGCCAGCGCGGCTGCTTCCATCACGCTCGATGGGCCGGCGCAGGTGAGCACGCCGGTCGCGGGGCGCTACCGCTTGCTCGACGAGCTGGGCCGAGGCGCCTCGGGCGCGGTGTACCTCGCCGAAGACGAAGAGGTGGGTCGCCAGATCGCGCTCAAGATCCTGCATCCGCGCGCCGGCGACGCCACCGTGAGCGCGCGGCGTCGCGTGTGGCAGGAGGCGCGCGCCGCAGCCTGCGTGCATCACCCGGGGGTCGCTGCGATCTACGACCTCGACGAAGAGCGCGGCATGATCGCGATGGAGCTGTGCAAAGGTGGCAGCTTGCGTGATTCGCTCCGGCACGGGCCACTGCCCGCGGTCGACGCTTTGCGCGCATGGGTCCAGCTGGCGGAAGCGCTGCATGCCGCGCATCTACGCGGCGTGGTGCACGGCGACGTGAAGCCAGCCAACGTCCTGTTGCGCCGTGCCCTCGACGAGCGCGGGCTCGGAGACGACGACCTGGTCTTGTGCGACTTCGGCGTGGCCAAGCTCAGCGACGAAGATCAACGCGCGACGCAGGGCACGCTCGTCTACATGGCGCCCGAGCAACGACGAGGTGAGCTCACTTCGCGCGCCGATCTCTTTGCCGCCGGCATGGTTGCGCTCGAGCTGCTCGGTGGCCCCGAGGTCATCGCCGAACGCAGCCAAGATCGCGCGGCGCTTTTGCGCGGGAACGCCATGGACGCTTTCTCTCTCGACAACGCCACGCGAGCGCGGCTTGGCACCGTTGCCGACGACGTGGAAGCGTTGCTCCGTTCGATGTTCTCCACGGATCCACTTCGACGTCCCACGGCCGATCGTGTCGCGATCCTGGCCCACGCCTCGTGGGTCTCGCTCGATGGCCAACGCTGATAAGGTGGACATGCTCGGTCGCTACCAGCTGCTGCGCCGGCTGGGCGAGGGCGGCATGGCGGAGGTGTTCCTCGCGAAGGAGCCTCTCGTCGGTGGCGTCTCGAAGATCCTGGTCATCAAGAAGATCCACCCGCAGCTCGCCGAGGCGCCACAGTTCCGTCAGATGTTCGAGGACGAGGCCAAGGTCACCATGAACCTCAACCACCCGAACATCGTGCAGACGTTCAGCTACGGACAGATTGGGGCAACGTTGTTCCTCGCGATGGAGCACGTGGAGGGCGTCGACTTGCTGCGCCTCCTCAACGCGGCGCTCGAGTCGGGGGAGCGCATCCCGTTCGGCCTCGCCGCGTATCTCGGCCAGCAAGTGGCGAAGGGTCTCGACTACGCGCACCGTCGCATCGACGAGTACGGTGAGCCGTTCGGCATCGTGCACCGCGACATCTCTCCTCAGAACATCCTGGTGTCGTGGGAGGGGATGGTGAAGCTCGTCGACTTCGGCATCGCCCGCGCGCGCCACGTGAAAGAGGTCGAGGGGGTGGTGAAGGGCAAGTTCGCGTACATGTCGCCGGAGCAAGCGATGGGCAACTCCGTCGACGCGCGCTCCGACATCTTCTCGATGGGCATCGTGCTGTGGGAGCTGGCCACCAACCGCACGCTCTTCGGGCGGATGAGCGGCAAGCAGGCGCTGCACGCGATCCGCAGTGGACAGGTGGCCCGACCGCGCGAGCTGGACCCCGCGATTCCGACGGCCTTCGAGGACATCATCCTGCGGGCGCTCGCCGTGAAGCCAGAGGATCGCTTCCAGACCGCGCGCGATCTGCACCGCGCCCTCGGCAAGTTTTTCTTCGAGCTCTCGGCGAAAGAGGGTCAGATCTTCGAATCGGGCGCGATGGCGGCATTCATGGCGCGCGCGATGTCGCGCCAGCGCGAGCCGGTGGTGGATCCGCACACGCACGAACACAACACGCCGGCGCCACGCGCGCGGGTCGTGGACGAGACCGCGACGTTGTCGACGGCGCGACCGGTAGTGGTCGTCGAAGGCGATCTATCGGGGATGTCCGCGCTGCGTCGCACGGTTGGTGAGAGCCGCGCGCGCGACCTGCTGCTCGACTTCTTGCGCGTCACCGAGAACGTCGCCTACAAGCACGGCGGTCACACGGAGCGGGTCGACGAGCGAGGCTTCGCCTACGTGGTCGGTCTGAGTGGGGGCTCCGAAGAAGATCCGTTGCGCGCGATCCGTCTCTCGCTCGCGCTCATCGAAGCGCTCGCTGGCATCTCGCGGGAGCTGCTGCCGCAGCTACAGCTCGCCATCGGCATCCAGCGAGGGTCCGCGCTGGTCGCCGCCACGACGCCAGGCGCGCGACTGCAGTATCAGCTGCTGGGCCACACGACGCAGGTGGCGCGACGCTTGTCGCACGACGCGATGCCGGGTGAAGTCCTCGTGGGCGGTGGCGTGTATCGCGCCGCGCGCGACGAGTACCGCTTCGAAGAGATCGAGTCGATCGATCTCCCCGTCGACAGTGACGACGACGACCCACAGCGGTCGCACGGTCGCGGGAGGGTGTATCGCCTCCTCGGGCTGCGTCCACGCGCCGAGCGCCTCGCCGACGCCACGACAATGCGGCCGCTCATCGGTCGCAGCATCGAGCTCGACGCGCTGCTGAAGGCCTACGCCACCGTCGTCGGAGAACGCACCTCACGCAATGTCGTGCTGTTCGGTGACGCGGGGGTCGGCAAGCGCAGCATCGTGGACGCGTTCCGCCATCGGTTGCCGGCTGGCGCACAGGTGCACCGCGTGTGCGGGAGGCCCAGCCTGCGGGAGACCCCGCTGGCGCTCGTCGCCGAGCTGGTGCGTGACGCGCTGTCGATCACCGAGGCCGCGGAGCCTCGCGAGATCAAGCGGTCCATCGAGACGGCCATCAACCGCATGTTCGGAGGCGCCGACTCGCGCGAGACTCGGCTGACCTCCGAGGCATTCGGGCTACTCCTTGGCGTGAAGGTGCAAGGCGCCGAGGAGATCGATCCCAGTGAGCGTCGCCACCGCCTGTACCACGCGATCCGCAAGGTGCAGCGCCGACTGGCGAGCATCGCGCCCCTCGTCATCGTGATCGAGGACCTCCACTGGGCTGACCCCCAGTCCTACGATCTGTTCGCGAGCCTCCTGCGGGAGCCCATCGACTGCCCGATGCTGGGCATCACCACCGCGCGTCCAGACGATCGCACGGAGAGCTGGGCCCTCGATCCGCTCGTCGCCACCGTGTACGTGAGCGAGCTGGGCCAGGTGGAGCGACGCGCCTTGGTCGACAGCCGCTTCGCGGACCCCGACGACGTGCAGCCGCTCACGAAGCAGATCCTCGATCGTGCAGGTGGGAACCCGTTCTTCATCCACGAGCTCATCGAGTCCCTGACCGAGCGCGGCATCCTCGAGGCCGACGAAACGGAGACGGGCCTCGGCCGCTTGCGCTGGCTCCGGCGCGACGAGGCGGTGGCGGTGCCCACCACCGTCGAAGCCGTGGTCGCGAGCCGGCTCGACCGGCTGCCCGCGACGGAGGCCGAGCTGCTGCGACGGGCCTCCGTGGTGGGACGCACGTTCCGAGTCGACGACGTGCGCGCGTTGCTCTCGGGTCAGGCGCGCGCAGCGGCCATCGAGCAAGATCTGCGCAGGCTGTGCGCGCGCGGCTTTCTCGAGGCCTCGGCGGACTCGGGCGATCGGCCTCTCGAGTTTTCGTTTCGCAACCTGATCACCAAGGAGGTGGCGTACGGCGGCCTCGCCCCCGAGCTGCGCGCGCGGCTGCATCTCCTCGCTGCGCAGCGTATCGATGCGGCGCGCCCCGCGTTGCGCGGAAGTGAAGACCGCAACCTCGCCGAGCACCTCATCGCCGCCGGTGAGCCGGTGCGCGCAGCGACGGCGCTCATCGGCGCTGCCGTCTTCGCGCGGGACAACGCTTCCAACGCCGACGCGTTCCGTCTGCTGGTGCGCGCGCTGGAGCTGCTCCCACCGAATGCGTACGCCGAGCGCTACCGCGTCCACGCCGAGCGCGAGCACATCCTGCGCAGCTGGGGCAAACGCCCCGCGCAGCTGCGCGAGGTACACGCGATGCGCAAGGCCGCGATGGCGGCGCAGGATCCGCGCGGCGAGATCGAAGCGCTTTGTCGCCTGGGGCTCCTTTATCTCGATGTCGGTCGAAACACGGCGGCGCGCCGAGCGCTCGACCTCGCGCTCGTCGCTGCGCAACGCACGGCCGACCCGATGGGCGAGTCGGAGGCGCTCCGGCTCCTCGCCACCCTGCAGACCTCGCTCGGCAAGAACGCCGAAGCACTCTCGCTGGCGCGGCGCGCGCTCGCGGTGCTCGATGGTCAAGGCCCGCGGCAAGAGGGCGGGCAGCCACCCACGATCGATCGCGGTCGCTTGCTCGCGCGCGCACAAGCTCTGCAGGTCGTGGGCAGTGTCCACATCCTCACGGGTCGCTTGCGCGAGGCAGCCTCCACGCATGCGGAGTCGCTGGTCATCTATCGACGCCTCGGCGCGCGCCGGCTCGAGGCGCAGACCTTGTCGGCGATGGGCTGGGTGCTGGTCGGCCTCGGGGAGTTCGAAGAGGCGCTGGTGCAGTACAAGCGTTCGCTGCGCCTCGCGCAGGACCTCGGCGATCGCGCGGGCATCGGCACCAAGCTCGCCAACCTGGGACAGGCCTACGCCGACCTCGGTGACATCGAACGCGCTCACCGCTATCTCGAGAAGTCACTCGAGCTGCACACGGCGATCGGTGATCTGCCCGGGCTCTGCGATGCGCGCATCTCTCTCGCGCAGGTGCACCTCAAAGAAGACCGAGTCGAAGAAGCGTTGGCCGGGTTCGCCGCCGGGCTCGAGCTCGCGACGCGCACCAACAGTCGCTATCAGGAGATCCGCGCCCTCATCTACACCGCGTTCGCCGAGCTGGCGAAGAATGGCGACGCGTCTCACGCGCTGGGCCTCGCGCGCTCGGCGACGGAGCTCGCGCGCCAGAGCGAGATCGCGAATGGCGAGGTCTATGGCCTGGTGGCCGAGGCGATGGCGTTGTTCCACGTCGGGCAGATCCCCGAGGCCGCACGCGCCTCCTCCGCCGCGGTCGCCTTGATCGACGCAGGTCGCGACGTGGACACCCCCGAGGAGGTCCTCTTCGCGTTCGCCCGTATCGCCGAGGCTGCCGGGCGCCGCGGAGAGAGCGCCGATGCCCTCAGCCGCGCCGTCGCCGAGGTGCGACGCAAGGCACGCCGCATCCGCGACGATGGCTGGCGTGAGCGCTACCTCGAGTCACGCCCTGCCGCGACGATCTTGACGTGGGCAAAGGACCGCGCCTAGGCCGGCCTTGCACCCGGGACCAGGCGGTCCATGATCAGGGAATGCGCTCCACTTGGCTTTGTCTCTCGCTGGCGGCCGGCCTTGCTTCGCTCCCCGGCTGTGGTCCCGAGTTCGCGGTCATCCCACAGGGTGGCCTGCAGCAGCTCACCGCTTCCGCGGCCGGCGCGTCGATCACCGCATTCGCCGTGCAATGGGACTCCGATCCGGGAGACCTCGCCGATCGCGTAACGCCCATCGCCGTCGACCTCTACAACGGCACCAGCACCGATATCCGCGTGTCGCTCACCGATTTCGGCCTGCAGACCGACCACGGCATCCGCCTGCCCGCGCTCAATCCATTTCAAACGCCCATCTCGAGAACTGACGAGCTGACGACGGGCCCGCTCCTCGCCGGTCCGCTCGTCGGGCCCGCCGGGGCCGTGCTGCAGGTCACGTTGCCAGCGGCGTGGGGACATGGCGGCGGCCGCGGCGGTGGCTTTCGCGGCGGCGGCCGCAGCTTCGGCGGCCATCATTCCCGCGGTGGCTTCGGCGGTTTCGGCGGAGGCGGCTCGCGCTGGGGCGGAGGCGGTCGCTGGGGCGGAGGCAGTCGCTGGTCGCCCGGGTTCTATGCCCACGGTCGGCTGCGCGGTTACTACGGTCCCGGCGCTCTGTACTGGTCGGGCCCATGGTACGGCGGCGCATATGGCGCATACGTGACCGACTATTCGAGCACGGGCTACGCGCCGAGCGGCGATGTGATCGACCTCAGCATCCCCGAGGGTGTCCTCGCGCCTGGCGCCCACATCAACGGCTTCCTCTATTTCCAGAAGGCGACGGCGCCGGACGTACGTTCGTTGGTCCTCACGTGGCAGCCACGCGACGCGCGCACAAATGCAGAAGTGCCGGTCGGCACTGCGCAAATTGCCCTCGACGTCGCCCGTCGGTAGCCCGAGTTGTGACGGGCTCGGCTTCTGGTACGATCAGGAGATCGTGTCGTTTCATCTGCCTACTGCGCTCGCGAACGTGCGCGAACGCGCCACGGCCCGCGAGAAGGTTCGCAAGGGACGCGGGCCGACGCTGGTCATCCTGACGCACGACAATCCGGACCCCGACTCGATCGCGGCCGCCCTCGGCCTTCGTCGCATCTTCGAGCGCGAAGGCATCTCCACGCAGCTGGCCCTCGGCGGGATCATCGGCCGGGCCGAAAATCGCGCCATGGTGCGCGAGCTCAACATCGAGCTCGTTCCGTTCGAACGCCTCGATCTCGGGTCGTCGCCTGCGGAGGCGCCACTGTTCGCGCTCGTCGACACCCAGCCGCGCACCGGCAACAACTCCCTGCCCGACCACCTCGAGGCCGACATCGTCGTCGACCACCATCCGCAGCGCGGTGAAGCGCCGAACGCAGCGTGGTGGGACATTCGACCGACGGCAGGTGCCACGGCGACGCTGGTCTACGGGTACCTTCGCCAACTCGACATCCCGGTCGATCCTGCGCTGGCCACCGCCTTCCTGTACGCGCTCAAGAGCGAGACGCGCGACCTCACACGGGAGGCGGGCGAGCCCGAGCGACAGGCCTTCCTCGAGCTGTTCCCGAAGGCCGACCTCCAGCGCCTGCAGGCCATCGCCGCGCCGAAAGTGGGCCGGGAACACTTCGTCGCGGTCGACCGCGCGCTCCGCAACGCACTTTGCTGGGGCGAGCTACTGACGGTGAACCTCGGCGCTCTCGACTTCCCGGATCTCGTCGCCGAGGTCGCCGATCTCCTGTTGCCCTACGAGCG
>JAYUBF010000146.1:0-18022 GCA_043741435.1 Myxococcales bacterium | reverse complement strand
ACAGGCAACAGGCGACAGGCAATTCTGAAATTTTTCAGAGCGTCATCGACGACACGAGCGGTTCTACTTCGAACATTTCCTGTCGCCGGTTGCCGGTTGCCGGTCTCCTGTTCTTTGAGCTCGGCCCCATAGGTGATCGGAATAACCTGGTATTCGCCGCTAAGTGAACGGCATTGAATCTAGCACGGTGTCGCAGGGACCTTATCGCTTGGGCTGCGGGGTGCCCCTCGACGCCGGGTAGGTGAGCACGAGGCGCACCTTCTTGTTCGGGTCGATCACGAACACCGACCGAACGGTGAGCGTGCCGCTCGCCTCCGGCTGCATGCCTCCTCAGCCTCCGCTGCCGTAAACACAAGTCATCCGTTAAAACGGATTCGATTGACGGGGAATTGCCATAGAGATACGATTTCGCCTCACATCTGAGTGGTCAGTCGTACTTGTACCCGCATGGAGGGCCCATGGCCGGTTCGGACAAGCGAAAACAGAGCCTCTACTTCCCTGAAGAGATGCTCAAGGAAATCCAGGACGAGGCCGCTCGGCAGGACCGATCGCTCTCGTGGATCGTGCAGAAAGCGTGGAAGCTCGCGCGTAAAGACATCATGAAGTACCCGTCGGTCAACGAGTTCCCGGGTGAGGACGACGAGCGCGGCGCAGCCGAGTAAGTCTTTCTCCGTTTTGCACCGGAAGTCACGCTCCACGTGAACCCCAAGTCTGCTTCGCCCACCGTCGGTGGCATTCCTGAGCCGATGGCGCCGGATCGCGCAGCTTTTGCGTTCGCGAACGATTCCTCACCTATCTACTATCGACTGAGCGGCCGCCCCAGCGGCCGCGTAGTCGTGCTGTCCGATGGAATCGGCTGCGACGGCTACATCTGGAAGTACCTACGTCCCGCGCTCGAGGCCGAGCACCAGGTCATCCACTGGCACTACCGCGGTCACGGATTGACGCCGCCACCGCGCTCTCCCGAGAGCGTCGACATTGCAGATCTCGCCGACGATCTCTGCGCCGTGCTGGCCGATGCGCTCGGGCCCGATCTCCCGAACACGGAGATCGTGCTCGCCGCGCACTCGATGGGCGTGCAGGTCAGCCTCGAGGCCTACCGACGCCTGGGCACAGCGATCACCGCCCTCGTGCTGGTGTGTGGCTCGTCCGGTAACCCACTGCGCACGTTCAAGGGAAGCGATACGGCCGAGCGCTTGTTGCCGCTCGCGACCGCGGCGATGGGCATGGTGCCCACCGTGGTGCGCGGGCTCTGGCGCAGCGTCATAGCGACGGAGCTGTCGTATCAGTTCGCGAGACGCCTCGAGCTCAACGGGGAGCTCATCCGACGTGAAGACTTCTTTCCGTACCTCGAGCACATGGCGGATCGCGTGGACCCGCAGCTGTTCTTCCGCGTGCTGCAGAGCGCGGCGCGACACTCGGCTGCAGATTTGCTCGATCGCATCGACATCCCGACGCTGGTGATCGCCGGCGATCGCGACGGCTTCACGCCCTTCCACCTCTCGGAGACCATGGCTTCCCGCATCGCGGGCTCCGAGCTGATGCTCGTGCAAGGTGGCTCTCATACCGCGCCGATCGAGCGACCCACCGAAGTCACGGAGCGCGTGTTGCGATTCTTGCTCGCCGTACCGCGACGCCCCCACGTCTAGGCATCCATGGCGAAGCTGTCACTGCGGACGCACCGCGTGCTACGCGCCGTGCTGCTGCTCTTCATCGCGGGCGGCATCGGGCTCGCGCTGCATCGCCTGCGTCGCACCGAGGACCAGGTAGAGCTCACGCGCTATGTCGAACGTGACCTGCCGCCGCTCATCAACGAAGAGCGCGATGCCACCGACCAGCTTCAGGCGTTGTTGGCCGAGAAGAAGCTCGCGGCACCAGCGGCGCGCAAGCGGCTCGTCGACGACATCACGCCGCGCCTCGTGCGCCTCCACCGACGAGCCGAGGCGCTGCAGCCCACGACCCTGACGGTGCGCAAGCTCGCGGCCGAGTACCTCGCCATCGTCGATGCGTGGACCGAGGCGAGTCGCACCCTCCTCCACGCGATCGACGATCCGAACATCACCGGCGAGGCTGGCATGCTCGCGGTGAGCGAACGCGTGGCGGATGCAGTGCAGCAGGCCAAGCACTTCGACGAGCAGGTGGTGCGGACGTGCGAGCAGCATCGGCTCGCCACGCCACCGCAGCGACGGTAGCCGGGTTACATCACCACCACCGACGCGGTGGTCGGCGGTGCGGCGTAGAACAGGTAGTTCACGACACGCGGTGCCTCGGCGTAGCGGGACACGTACTCTGCGCCGTCGGCTTCGGGCATGGGCTTGTCGACGAGGCCGAAGTCGAGGTGCATGAGGTCACTCGCTTGCAGCAGGCTCACGACCTTGCGCATGCGCTTCAGCAGCACGCCGTCGTACACGCCGGGGCGCGGCAGCTCACGGATCTCCACCTCGCCCGACGGCAAGCGGTCGAGCTCGATGGACACCTCTTGCACAGTGGCCATGCGCGCGACAGTAGACAGCGCGATGCGCAGATAGCGCTCGCGGATCCGTTCTTCTCCCACGCCCATCGCGGTGCGACCGATCTCCGGCGACGAGTCGCGTAGGTCGAGCAGGCACGGCACGCGACCGACACACAGGATGTAGACGAAGTGGCAGAGATCCTCATCGCCTCCCTCGCGCACGAACGTGGGCGCCTTGGTGGCGACGGAGATGGCGCGCGACAGGCGCAAGGCTTCCGAGTGACGCACGCCCGCCCCGAAGCGCGCTTCGTCGTCCGGGCGGCCCCAGGTGCGTGACGGGTAGATCCGCGCGATGACCTCGTCGATCATCGCGCGCTGCGGCACCTTGTGGGTGTCACAGCCGCCGGAGTCCGATTTGGTGCAGGTCGCACAACCCATGTCGAACGACTATAGCCCAGCTTCGCTGCCTTGCCATAACCACCGCGTGATACGGTGAGCGCAGAAAGGTACGTCTTATGCCTAGCTTCCGTTCGCTCGCGGACCGCCGCGCCACGCTCCTCATCCTGATCTTCGCCGGCATCGCCGCCTGCTCGGGCCAGACCTGCTCGTGCATCCAGCCAATCAAGGGCGGTTTTCCCGCGACCCAGCGACGAGAAAACGGGGTGCAGACGCGGCTCACCACGAGCTTCCTCCAGTACGTCTCGGATCACGCCGCGGCCATCGTGCCCGGGCTCATCCCGACGGGGACCACGTTCAACATCCCGCCTTCGTGCGACCCTGCTGCCAGCTACGAATTCTGCTGTGGCACTCCGCAGCCGATGTGCCGCCTCGGCTTCACGCCGACCGGCCTCCAGCTGACACCGGCCCCGCCCGACAAGCTGCACTTCGACGCCCGCATCGTGGTGAAGACCATGGACGTCATCCCGGTCCACACGTCGCTCGCGGACTGCAACGTCACCATCGACACCACGCGCGGCGGCGATGTGGCGATGCGCGCGCAAGGCGACATCGGGTTCCCGGTGAACGCCAACACCAAGCTCATCGGCCTCGCGCTCTCGAACGCGACCGTCTCCAACATCGACACCGCCGACGTGAACCTCGATGAGGCCGGCTCCGACACGCTGTGCGGCCTCGCCAACACCAGCTTCATCAAGGGCTTCATCATCGACTACGTGAGCGGGCAAGTCGGCGATCTCGTCGGTGGCGTGGTGCAAGGCCAGCTGTGCGAGACGTGCTCGGTGCTGAGCGACTGCTCCGCAGGCGCCGCCGCGTGCACCGCCGGCAAGTGCATGCTCGCGGACGCGAAGAGCTGCACCCAGCTCCTCGGCATCGCGGGGCGCGCCAACGTGGGCTCGTTCGTCTCCGGCTTCTCGCCGAATTCGTCGGCGTACATCGACCTCATGGAGGCCGCGGGTAGCTACGCGATCGCCGACACCGGCCTCTCGCTCGGCGTGCTCGGAGGCAGCCAAGCCGATCCCCACGGCAGCTGCGTGCCGAATGGCGTGGCACCGCCAGCCGTGATCGTGGCGCCCTCCGCGTCCCTGCAAGGTGACCTGATCCCCGGCACGATGACGCCGTACCACATAGGGTTCGGCATCCACATCTCGCACCTCGTGGGCTTGCTGTTCTCCTACTGGGACGCGGGCGGTCTTTGCTGGCAGGTAGAGGGTGAGTCGATCAGGCAGTTGTCGGCCAGCACGTTGCAGCTCATCATGCCGTCGATCACCCAGCTGCTCCACACCAGCGATGCGCCGATGCGCGTGGTGTTCCGGCCCCAGGCGCAGCCGACGCTCACGCTCGGCAAGGGCACGTTCAAGGCGGTCGGCACGATGAAGACGATCGACGATCCGTTGATCACGATCATCGCGAAGGACTTGGCCGCCGACTTCTATCTCCTCGTCGACGATCGCTACGTGCGCGTGGTCACGCTGACGGCCGATATGGCATTGCCGCTGGGCCTCGACGCCGACGCCACGGGTGCCATCACGCTGCTCGCGGGCCAAGGCGACAAGGCGTTCACGAATCTGCGCATCAGCAACGCAGAGCTGCTGAGCGAGACGAAGGCCGCGCTCGAGGCCTCGGCGCCCACGCTCATCAGCGTGGCGCTCGCGAACACCATCTCGTACCTCGGCAAGTTCCAGTTGCCGACGCTGGCCGGCATCTCGCTACACCCAAAGGTAATCACCGGGGTCGATCTCGATGCGACCGGCGCGCCGCAGATGGTGGGCGTGTACTCCGACGTGCAGGCGCCGAACGCGATCATGCAGCACACGGAGACGACGGCGCGCGTCGTGTCGCTGTTCACGCCGCCGACGGAGATCTTCGCGGCGTCGCGGCGCGACGGACGGGAGCCCGCGGTCACGCTCGAGGTCGGCGCGCAGACCGATGGTCGACCGTTCGAGTGGAGCTGGTCTTTCGATGGTGGCTTGTGGAACCCCTATCAAACGGCGACCACGCTCACGCTGACGGATCCGATCCTGTGGTTGCAAGGGCGCCACGTGGTGTCGGTTCGTGCGCGCGCCGAGGGCGACATGAGCACGGTCGATCCGTCGCCGGTCGAGATGGCCTTCTTCATCGATTCCGAAGCGCCGGCGGGTCGCTTCCGCTGGGGCGGCAAGCACGTGGTGGCCGAGGCGACGGATCGCGTGAGCCCGCGGGAGGCGCTGCGCTACCGCATGGGGGGCGAGGGCGACTTCGTGACCGCTGAGCAGCTGAGCCAGTTGCCGGTGAGCGGCGCCGCCGAGCGCGTGCTGCTCGAGGCGCGTGATGAGGCCGGCAACGTGGCGCGCCTCACCTATGTGCCGTTGGTGCTGCCGAGTGGCGGTTGCGACGTGGCGCCTGGTGCCCGACGCGGGAGCACATGCCTGCTCGTCGCTGGCCTGTGGCTCATCGTGCTGCTGCGCCGGCGCAGGCGCGGCCTGATCGCGGTCGCCGCGCTCGCGCTCCTGCCCTGCCTGTCGGCGTGCAACCACGCCAACGATGGCGACAAGCTCGCTCCGTCCGACCCCATCGGTCGCAAGCACGACGCTGTGCTGCGCGACGGCACCATTCACCTCGCGGCCTACGACGAGAAGTACGGCGACCTGGCCTACGCCGAGATCTCGACGCGCTCGCTCGGGGACACCCTCGAATGGACGCTGGTCGACGGCGACGATCCGACCTCGCCGATGGACGGCGCGACGGCGTATCGCCACCAGCGCACGGGGCCGGGCAACGACGTGGGGTACTACAACTCGATCGCGCTCGACTCGGCGGGTGTGCCCCACATCGCGTACTGGGACGCGAGCGCGCACGCGGTGAAGCTCGCGACCGGACCGTTCCCATTCACGACGATGGTGCTCGATCACAGCGACGCCCCCGGCGTAGAGCTCGGCACCTTCTCTGCCGTGATCATGGACGTGCACGACCATCCTATCGTGGCCTACTCCGCCGTCGGCCTCGGCGACGCCAACGGATACCGCAGTGAGCTGCGGGTCGCCGTGGGTCGCAATGCGACGCCCGCCATCAGCGACTGGGACTACCAGCTGGTCGACTCCACCTCGATCTCGTGTGGCGGCCGCTGCGCTCCGGGCTCCGCCTGCATCACGCGCCCCATGGTGGGCGGCAAGGTGAACACCAACCCGGCGTACTCGAGCTGCGTCGCGGTCGATCTCGCGCCGTGCGCCAGCGCCTGCACCGATGGCTTTGCGTGCATCAAGAGCGTCTGCACCAATATCGTCGCGGCGCCGAAGGGGGGTGACCTCCCGCAGGGCACGGGCCTCTACGCCGAGCTCATCAGGGGCCCGGCCTCACAAATCGCCCTCGCCTATTACAGCCGCACCGATGGGCAGCTGCGGGTCGCGCAGCAGGGCGCAGCAGGGAAGTTCCTCGCCGCCACCATCGATGGTGGCACAACGGGCGGTGGCACAACGGGCGGCGGCACCGCCGGCACCAACACCGGCGCGTTCGTGAGCGGCGCGTACTCTACCGACGGCGCGCTCAACCTCGCGTACACGGACAGCGTCGCGTCACACCTCGTGTTCCGCTCGGTCACGAGCGCGGGCGTCGCGTCGACCGTCGCCAGCATCGACGACGGCAAGCGCACCGACGGAATCCATCCCGTGGGCGCGAGCGCCAGCCTGCGCACCGTCGACGGCGGGTTGCTCGTGCTCTACCAAGACCAAGCCACGAGCGAGCTCGAGCTCGCGAGATACGACGGCGGCTGGACCCATAGCACGTTGCGTGGCGGTGACAGCGAGGGCTCTGGCTTTTCTTCGCACTTGTTGGTCGACGGCGCGACCCGTGTGTACTCGAGCTGGACGTTCGATCGAGCGATCGCGCCGCTCGGCAAGATGGTCTTCGGCACCGTGCCGTAGCGCGGTGAGATCGTGTCGCGTTCACGAACGCTCGCCGTCAGCAATTGCACGGTGTCGTTTTCGGCCGAGCGCCAAGTTGACGATTCCTCCCGCGGCAGGCCTGGAACGCGAATTGCTGACGGCATGCGCATCGCGTCTTCGCTTCTTACCTGTGTCATTGCCCTCGGCTTTCTGTCGGCGCCCGCCGCGGCACGCCCCATCGTCACGCTGCGAGACGATGGCACGGTGGCTACGATCAACCCCAAGTCGGGCTTCGACTACACCGCGATCGAGACCACGATCCTCGACGCCTACGCCGCAAGCGATCAACCGCAGCCCGAGGTGCTGAGTGTATGGACCACGTTTCCGTACGCGCGCTCCACCATCGGGACGCAGTTCTTCCCGATGAACAGCGACGTCAAGGGTATCGGCTTCGAGAACGAGTTCGGCGGCGACGGCACGCTCGCGCGCTACCCCGGCGGTATGCGGAGCCTGTTGCTGCACAACAACGTTCTCGACTTGGCGCACCGAGCGAGCATCCAGAACACCCCGCTCGAGGGGTTTGCCACGTACCTCTTCCTGTTGGAGCTCACGCACAACTGGGGTCCGGCGGTTCGCCTGTCCAGCACCCCTGCCGACCAGCTGATCGGCTTCGCCTTCCACTGGTCGTTCTGGATGGACGCTGGCTCGCCAGCGGGCGGCAACCGCTGGACCGACAACGGCGACGGCACGTTCTCGACCAAGCCACTCACGCCGAGCAGCATCGCCTACTCGACGCTCGACCTCTACCTCATGGGCCTGGCGAAGGCGAGCGAGGTGCAGCCATTCGGCGTGCTCGAAAATGCCGTCCCACCGAGTGGTATCAACGACCCTTTCACCGGTCGGCCCTACGACAAGGCATCGTTCCCGTGGTTCGGCGCCACCCCGTTCAAGGTGACGGCAACGCGGCGCGCGATCACCATCGACGACGTCATCGCGAAGAACGGTCCGCGCCTGCCGGCGTTCGGTGCGGCCCAGACGAGCTGGAAGCTCGGCATCGTGTTGCTGGTCGGAAAAGACGACACCGCCGATCAGGTTGCGGCGGCCGAGGCCACGTTCGCGCCCATCGCAGATTCACTCGCACCCGCGTTCGCGAAGGCGACGAGCAACCGCGGCACGCTGCAAGTGGTGACTCAATCCGCGGACCCGGTGCGCGACATGGGGGCGCCAGATGCCGGCGTGGCGGGCCCGATGGGCGGCGATTGCAGCTTCATTAGCGCGCGACCGGTCGACTATCGCGCGCGGTGGGTCGTACTGGCTTTGATCGCTCTGCTACTTCGACGCGCGCTTTCGCGACGCGGTCACCTCGGCGATGAGGAGGTTGAGCTCGGCGGGCGAGACCGACCCAGAGTTGTCCGTGTCGACGATTGAGAAGAACAAGTTTGCCGCATGCGTCGCGGCCATCTTCCGCAACAGCCACGGTACCCCGGCCTGCTCCATCAGTGGGAGGAGAGCCGTCGTCATTTCCGCTTTCGTGAGGTCTTTGCTCGCCACCGTATTTTCCGCGATGCCCTGCGCCAGCAGTTCCATGACCTGGTCGTAGGTGAACGGAAGATCGGAGTTGCCGGTTTGGTTGAGCTGTGCGACCGCGTGGTCGGCGACTGTCCCGGAGAAAGGCACCCCCAACTTGTCGAGGAAGACCTTGAGTTCGGGGGGCGTTACCTTGCCATCACGGGATGCGTCCATGCGGTTGAACGCGGCACGCACCGGAAATTCTCGACCGATCGCAGCAAACGCCGCACCTCGATGATGCTCGCTGGAGGCGCGACTGGGGCTCGCGACGTCCGGCTCGGTTTGCTCCATCTGAGTCTGCGCGCCATCTATCGCTCGATTGGCCATCCCTTCATTAAAAGGCAGCGCACGACGCCGTTCAAGTGAAATACAATTCCACTTCCGACGCGAGCACGGCTACCCCCTGCGGCGCAACACCGCGGCGTAAAACCCGTCCGTGCCGTGCGTATGCGGTAGCGTGCGCAGGACCTCGCCATCCCCGATGGCGTAGGCCTTTTCTTTTCCTAGAATCTCCTTCACCGAAACGCGTTCAAAATTCTGATTACACTCGACAAATCGATCGAGCACCTGCGCGTTCTCAGTCTCCAAAATCGAACACGTTGCGTAGACCAGGCGGCCTCCGGGACGAACGGTCGGCGCTGCCCGTTCGAGGATCGACAGCTGTAGCGCGGGAAGCTCCGTGAGGTCGCTGGGCGTGAGGCGCCAGCGTGCCTCTGGGTTGCGACGCAACACCCCGGTGCCGGTGCACGGCGCGTCCACGAGCACGCGGTCGTAGCCTGCAGCCACCTCGAGCGGCCCATCCTCCGGGATGCGCTTGGCCTCCATGTTGGTGACGCCCGCGCGGCGCGCGCGCTTGCGCAGCTCGTCCAGCTTGTCGCCAGAGACGTCGCACGCGGTGATGCGACCGCCGTTCGCGAGCAGCGCCGCGAGGTGCAACGTCTTCCCGCCTGCGCCCGCGCACAGATCGAGCACTCGACCTCGCGGAGGCGGGGCCACCACCTCGCCGATGAGCTGGCTACCGAGGTCCTGCAGCTCGAACCAGCCGTCCTGGAACGCGCTCAAGCCATACGCGTTCTGGCTCGAGAGCAGCTCTAGACCATCGTCCGTGAGCGGGTGCGGACGGCTCGCGATGCCCTCCTTTTCGAGGCGCAGCAGGAGCTGCCCGCGGTCGGTCTTCAGCCGGTTGACCCTGGCGAAGAGCGGCGCGCGCTGGTTCGAGGCGTGGAGGAAGGCCACAGCACCGGCCTCGCCCAGATCGTCGATGAAGCGGCTCACGAGCCAATCCGGCGCCGAGTAGCTCACCGCCAGGCGACGCACGGGATCTGCGATCGCCGAGAGGCGCGTCGCGAGGTCCGGCTTCAGGTCGATCGAGAGCTTTTGCAGCTCGGCGAGGACCCCGGCGTCGGGCTCGAAGGTGTCGTCGGCGCAGCCGGCCAGCCAGAGCAGGTACAAGGCATCGGGCGGTGCAGCCCCGTCGGCGAGGCCGCCGGCGAACGCGAGGCGGCGCTGCAGCCGAACGAGCTGATGCACCGCGTCACTGACGAAGCGCCGCTCCCGGCTGTGAAGGTGGCGCGCCTCGCGGAGACCGCGCGCGATCTCGCCGGGCGCACGGTTCCAGTTGCGGCTCGCGACCCCATACAAGCCGACCACGGTGCCACGCAGCGGGCCTCGGAGCTTGGCCGAAAGCGGGACCTCGGCATGGGCGTCAATCACAGGTGATGTCGGATTTGCGACGCGCTGCGCCAAAAAACGTGGCCTCGATTGAAGTTGACGCTACGCAGTGGGCCACATAAAAACAAGAAACCCGAAAGCCCGTTCCCTAGAAGGAGACCCTCGACGATGGCACAGAAAGAGACTGCGCCGCAAACGCCGTCCGCAGCTGCAGCAACCGCCGCAGCGACGACAGCGACTGATGCCGCACCGGTGAAGCACGGCAACCTGAACGCGGTCGTGCAGCTGCAGCTCGAAAAAGCCGCGCGCGCGATCAACCTCTCGAAGGACGTCGCGCTGATCCTTTCGCAGCCGAAAAACGAGGTCATCGTGAACTTCCCCGTCCGCATGGACGACGGGAGCTTTCAGCTCTTCAAGGGCTACCGCGTGCAGCACAACAACATCCTCGGTCCGTACAAGGGCGGCATCCGATATCACGAGGACGTCACGCTCGACGAGCTCAAGGGTCTCGCCGCTGCAATGACGTGGAAGTCCGCGCTGCACGACATCCCGTTCGGTGGCGGCAAGGGCGGTATCAAGTTCAACCCGCGCCAGCACACGAAGAGTGAGCTCGAGCGCATCACGCGCCGCTACACGCACGCGCTCGGGTCGACCATCGGTCCCGAGTTCGACATCCCCGCACCGGACGTGGGCACCAACGCCCAGATCATGGTGTGGATGATGGACACGTACATGAACGTCGTCGGGTTCGAAGAGAAGAACGCCGTGCGTCGCGTGGTCACCGGCAAGACCATCAGCGCCGGCGGCTCCTACGGTCGTGAGTCGGCGACGGGCCAGGGCGTCGTGCACTGCATCGTCGAGTGGGCGCGCGCCAAGCGCTTCAACTTGAACGGCTGCACGTACATGGTGCAGGGCTACGGCAACGTGGGCTCGTGGGCGTCGAAGCTGCTCGCCAAGCTCGGTGCCACGCTCGTCGCGACCGGCGACTACAAGGGCTACATCCACAACCCGGAAGGCATCAACACGCACAAACTGGGCGAGCACGTCGTCGCCACGGGCAGCGTCGCCGGCTACAAGGGCGCGAAGGCGATCTCGCGCGACGACTTCTTCCAGGTCGAAGCCGACCTCTTCATTCCGGCCGCGCTCGAGCTCGAGATCGACGAGAAGGAAGCACGCGCGCTGAAGTGCAAGGTCATCGCCGAGGGCGCGAACGGCCCGACGTACCCCGAGGCCGACATCATCCTGGCGGAGCGCGGCATCGACGTGCTGCCCGACATCCTCGTGAACTCGGGCGGCGTCATGGTCTCGTACTTCGAGTGGCTGCAGAACAAGCGCTCGGAGCGCTGGGAGCTCGAGGAGGTCGAGCAGCGCCTCGAGCACGGCATGCAGCGCACCTATTCGCAGGTGCAAGAGCTCGCCAACGAGAAGAAGCTCGACTACCGCACCGCGTCCTACGCGATCGGTCTGCGCCGCATCGAGCTGGCGTACTCGGAGCGCGGCATTTTCCCGTAACGTTTTCGCGGTAGCGCAAAACGAAGAAGCCCGATCCATCGCTGGATCGGGCTTCTTTTATTTGGAGATGAAGGTGGGTGTTAGCGGCCGACCTTGACCGACGGCGGATACTGCCAGCCCTGGAAGGACGTGATGCCGTGCTCGAGGGGGCTGCTCTTCGCGAGCTTGGGATTGTATCCGTTGAAAGCGCCTTTTACTTTCGTCGACATGTCGATTGCGGCCGTCTTGCCCGCCGCGTCCTTCACGTGCGCGGTAAAGCCGAGGGTCATCAGCGTGCGGTCGCGGTAGCCATCGCTGAGCGACGCGTCCGAGACCTTCACGGTCATCGACTTGGTGCTGAGGCCCGCCTTCGCCGCAGCGTTGCGGAGCGCGGTCGACCTTTTCACCGCGCCGAGCGACACGAGCATCTGCTCCGTCGGCTTGGTGCCCATCGCGATGTTGCGCGTGCTCGTGTTGACCGCGACGATGCCGGTCTTGCTGGCCACGGCGGTGACGAAGCCGTGGGCGTGGCCCTCGCCCTCGTAGCCGACGCTGCTGAAGTCCCCGTGGACGTAGCGCATGGTGGCGGCTTCGCCGCGGGGCGTGAGAGAGCGGAAAGTGAAGACGCGCGATGGCTTGTAGCCCCGCGCGTAGCCGTACTGGCCGGGAGGGCCTGCGCCTTCGAGCGAGGCCTTGACCTGGAGCGGCCCGCCCGCCTGATGGGTGAGCGCGTAGTGGAGATACGCGTCCTTGAGCGGCGCATCGGCCGCATGGGCAGCGCCAGAGATCGAGGTCACGAGCAGCGAGAGGCCGAGGGCGAGCTTTGACGAGGTCATGGTCATCTCCGTTGTGACCATGCGACAAAGCAAGGGCCGGGCCGAGGCGACGTCCGTGTGATGCTGAGCACTTGAGGCGCGCATCGCCGGAGCCGCCCTGGCGAGTGGAGGGCGCGCCGGCCGGGACTACTGACCCCGAACGGTCGATGGCTCGAGCGGCGGCGAGTAATAGCGCGGTGCGTCGTTGTTCTCGAGCGGTCTCGGCGTGCGAGCGTACGACTGCTCGTCGATGGCCGGGTCGAGACCGTCGCGCGCACGGTCGGTGGCCTGCTTGCGCAGCGTCTGGAAGCGCTCGTTGGTGAGCGCGGGCCGGTTGAGCGGGCGCAAGGCCGACAGGGATGCGCGCACCGTCGCGATCCCGAAGTGCACGGAGTACGGCGCGAGCTGCGCGAGCTCGGGGGGCTTGCCGGCTTCGATGCGCACGACGTCGATGGCGACGAGACAGTAGTCGTCGGGACGCGCGTCGATGATCGCGCGGACGCCATAGCCGGGCGCCGGCGAGTCCGCGACGATCTCGCGTCGCGCTTCGTTCGCTGCAGTCGCGCTCGGCGTGACCCGGAAGAACACGCCGAGGTTTGCTTCCACCAGCTGTGCCACCGCGGCAACGGCGGGTAACCCGCTCCCCCGCACGAGACGCGTAGCATCGATCTGGATCAAGTAGCTGAGGCCCTGCATGGCGCCCGTCTCGTGCATCGTGCGCGCGTCAGGGGGACGTGCGCAACCGGACGCAAGCAGCAGAAAACCAGAGAGCAACGCACCCGTACGAATCATCATCATCTCCTGGATCGAGCTCGCGTGGACTTGGACATCGTGGGCGAATCTGCTGGGGGCACCGGGCCCAGCGTCGGGAAGGCGCCGCGGTAGGCGCCGATGCGCATCGCCATCGGCTCCAGCATCACGAGCAACACGAGGGGCAACAATGCGGTCAGCACGCCCGGCATCGCGAGGCTCGTCACCCGCGTGGCCACCTCGGAGAGCGCGAGGCCCACGCCCAGCGCAAGCGCGAGCACCGTGACCGCACCGGCCCGCCCCGTCGCTGCACCGCCAACGAGCAACAACGCCGTGGGAACCGCGAGGCGCCATCGCGGTGACGACCCGGTCAGCGCGAGCGCCAGGCCGATCACCGCCAGCGCACAGCCACAGGCGCCGACCACGCGGAACGCGTCCCCACTCCACGCTCGCAGATCGTCGCTGGTGGGCAGCAGGTGCGGCGGCGCATCACGACCCGCGGCGAGGTACGCCACGACCGCGCCGGCTCCGAAGAGCAAGGCACCGCGCGCGAGGTTGCGGGTGCCGTCGCGTCGCGCAAACGTGGCGAAGGCCACGCTCACCACCGACGGCAACAATGCGAGGCCGATGCCCGGCTGCGCGCCGAGCAGAACGCCGACGATGCACACGAACAACAGCTCGCCACCGGGCGTGGTGCGCACACGCACCGAGAGGAACAGCGCGCCGGCCGTTCCCACGACGAGCCCGGCCTCACGCGCATCGACGAGCGCGCCGAGCGACAGCAAGAACAACGCGAGCGCGGTCAACGCAGCCGTGGCCGCGGCCAGGTCGTCGACGAACGCCTTGGCGGTTCCGGCTCGCGCGCTCTCGTAGACGGTGTGGCCGAGCGCCGTCGCGCCGAGCGCGACCGGTACGACCGCCGCGAGTCCGCTCCAAGCCAGGGCCACGCCCCATGGTACCTGGCCCTCTCCACCGAGCCAGTTCTGTGACGCCGGCTCGGTTACAGGAGAGCCGTCCTCACAAGATAGTCGGCGCCGGGCAGCCGTACACGACGCCGACCTTCATCGCGGTGTGCTGCGTGATCTTGTCGCACGCCGTGCCGTGGAACGTGCCCGACTTCGTGGCAGCGTCGTACGTGAAGCCGTTGATCGGATCGTTCGGGAGCGAGGCGCCGTCGATCTGGCCGACCACCAGGGTCGCATCGACGTTGTTCGGCGGCGTGACGGCGAACTGGCAGCTGGCGGTCTGGTTGAAGATCGTGCTGAACGCGGAGGCGAGCTGAGTCGCGTCGTTGGCCTGGTAGTACTTCTGGTTCGGATCGGTGCGGTCAGTGTGTCCGTGCGCAGCCCAATCGTTCAGCAGCGTCGGGTTCGACGCGGTCTCGCTGCCCACGCCGACGACGAACGTCCGGACCGAAGGCGAACGCGCGTAGAGCTCGTCGATGGTGGCGGTCACGTCGGACGCGCTGTTGCACTGCGGGAGGCCGTCGGTCACCAGCACCACGAAGTTGCCGCGATCCGTGGCCGTGAGGCTCGCGCCGTCGCGCACGGTCTTCAGCGCATCGGCGGTGGGTGTCGATCCGCGCGGGCTCGCGAGGATCTCGTTGGTGAGCGAGTTGATCTTGGTGAGGATGGCCGCCTCGCTGCCGAGCAAGAGCGGCACGTCGATGTTCGCCTTGCCGCACGTGTTCTGCGACGGGTTGGGCGGGAACAGCGAGAGGCCCCACTGCGCCTTGCCCACGTTGTTGGTGAGGAGCCCCGCGAGCGCTGCTTGCGCCGCGTCCCACTTGGTGCCGGGCTTGTTGTTGTCGAACAGGTCGGACATGGAGCCCGATCGATCGACGACCAGGTAGACGTTCGGCGGGACCTGCAGCACGTCGAGCGCGAACTGGTCGCTGCCGCAGGTCTGGGGCTGCGGCGCGGTCGGCGTGGTCGGCGTGGTCGGCGAGTCCGTCTTGACGCCGGTACCGCTTGGCGGGACCTCGCTCGGGGCCGCAGGCAAACAGCCCACGACACCACTCAACGTCCCGACCAGGAGGAGCGTGAGGTTCCGCATGAGCGTCGGTTTTGCGAACCCCGCGCCACCGGGCTAACCAGTGTTGTCAGCTACTTGCGATGGTTCAACTGATGACTCGAGTCTCAGGGAGCGGCATCGCTGGGGTGCACTGACCCTGCTCGAAGGCGTCGATCGGGAAGTACAACGCGACCGATTCGGCCACGCGCGGCGCAAACGAGCACTGGATGAAGCTCTCGGCGGCGACTCGCTCATAGGCCCAAGCGGCGGCGCAAGGCCCTTGCGGCCTGTCGTGAAATCTCGATGGTGCTGCCGTCTTTCACGCGTGCGGTGAAGCCGCCCGTGTCGAGCGGCTCGAGTCGGTCCACGCAAGCGAGGTTCACGATGGCCTTGCGATGGACGCGCTCGAAGCGATCGACGGGCAGGCGCTCGTGGAGCTCGTTGAGCGAGGCGTCGCTGATGAATGTGCCGGCCCGGGTGTGTACGCTCACGAGCTCGCCATCGATGACGAGGTGACTGACGTCGAGCGGATCGACGAGCGTGATGCCGCGTGCGCTGCGCAACGCCAAGCGCTGGAGCGCACCGCTCGTCGGGCGTGGCCGCAGGCGCGAGCGCGCCCGCTCGATCGCGATCGAGAGACGGGCCGGCCCTATGGGTTTGAGGACGTAGTCCACGGCGCCGGCGGCGAACGCGCCGACCGCGTGTTGGTCGTGCGCGGTGCAGAAGATGACGTGAGGGCCGCCGGTGGGGAGCAGCTGCAGCGCCTCGAGCCCGGAGAGACCTGGCATCTGGATGTCGAGTAACACCACGTCGAGCGCGCTGCCAGGATCGCGCACGCGGGCGAGGAGCTCGTCGGCATTGTCGCACTCACCGACGATCTCGACGTCGGCCATCGCGCCGAGGAGCCGCGTCACGCGGCGTCGCGCGAGCGGCTCGTCATCGACCACGAGCACCCGGAGCGCATCGGTGCTCACGTCGTCCGTCCGCGGTCGGGCAACATGGGGAGCTCCAGCTCGGCGCGCGTGTGGTCACCGACACCGGCGATGCAGAACGACGCGCGGTCGGCATAGGCCACGGACAAGCGTCGCTCGAAGGTGGGCAAGCCCAGCGAGCCCTCGCGTGGGCCGCGATACTTTCCGGGGTTGGTGACGGTGACGTGCAGCCGATCCCCCCGGCGCGTCACGTCGAGGGAGAGGTCACCGCGATGGCCGGCCGCGGGCCCGTGCTTGATCGCGTTCTCGACGAGCGGCAGCAGCAACATCGGCGGTACGCGTGCGTCGCGAAGGTCGGTCTCGGCGCTGCGACTCACCAGGACCAGCGACGGATCACGCAGCTGGTGCAGCTCGCACAGGCGGCCGACCAGCGCGAGCTCCTCGGCCAGCGACCACGTCTGCGTGCGCACGCCGCCCAGCATAGTACGCAACATCTGCGACAGCTGGAGCACGGCCCGCTCGGCGGTCGCACCGTCGAGCACGCACCACTCCGCGATCGCATTGAGCGTGTTGAAGAGGAAGTGCGGATCGAGGTGGGAGCGAAGCGCGAGCAGCTGCGCTTCCTCGGCACGCTGCGCGAGGTGCTGGGAACGTGCGGCCTCGCGGCAGAGACGCCCCTCCAGCGATACGTCGCGGCCGAGGCCCCAGCCACCCACGAGGAACAGCGCCACACACACCACGAGGTTGTTGGGCTGGGTCAGCAACGTGCGCCCCATGTGCAGCCATGCCGGCAGCACGATCCCGAGCGCGAACACGACACCCACGCCGACGGCCCCGTAGATCGCGGTGAGGACGATGGCGCGTGGAACGGCAGAGGGCTCCTCGAACAGCAAGCGGAACGAGACCGGCGCGACGGCGAGGAACACGAGGCACATGAGGAGACCGAGAGGCGCGGCGAGCGGATCTTCACTGTACGCAGCCTGTGCAGCGATCAGCGAGGCGGCAACCAGCGCGAGGGGCACGAGGCGGCGCGGCACGATCAGGGCCCGCAGCGTGGCGCGGATTCCTGGTGGTGCTGGGCCAGCGAGCATCTAGCTCCTCTTACGAGCGCCGGGCGACGCTTCTCCCCTCCCCGGCAGGCTCGCCGCTCGGCACCGCGCAGTGACCGTTCGGAGCGAGAGCAGGACCGCTGGGCTCGCTCTCCCCCGTCGCTGCCATCGCTTCCGCGTATCAAGAGGCAAACCCATGGAGGCAACATGACCTGGTCTTCGTTCCTGACATCGTTCGAACGCAACAGCCTGCGGCACCCCCCTACGTTTCCCGCCTCGCTCGACGACGTGGCACCGGATCTGCGAGCGCCGCTCGCTACGTGTCTCGCGCGCTTCCAGCTCGCCGAGCGCGGCGGTCGTCGCATCTCGCGTCAGATCGATCAGGTTTGCCTCTTCTCGATCGACGACGACTATCGACGCGCGCTGAAGCTCTTCGTGGGTGAAGAGGCGCGCCACGCCGACACGCTCGCGGAGATCATCACTCGACTCGGCGGCAGCGTGCTCGCCGAAAACCGGACGCATCGCCTATTCGTGTGGGGTCGAAACCTCGCCGGCATTCGCTGCAAGCTGTTGGTGATGAACGTGGCGGAGGTGATCTCCGTGGACTGCTTCTCCCTCGTGGCGAGCAGTCTCCCGCCCGGCGTCACGCGCCGCGCACTCGAGGAGATCGTGGCCGACGAGGACCGCCATCTGGCCTTCCACAGCGCCTTCTTCGCCCGCCGCGTCGGCACCTCGTGGGTGCGGGCCACCTGCTTGCGCGTTGCGTGGCAGCTCATCGGCCTCGCCGCATGTGCCGCGGTGGTCCTCGACCATGGCGCAGCCATGCATGCGCTCGGCATCTCGCGGAGCGCGCTGTGGTCTCGTCTGACAGGGACTTCGGCCTGAGGGGAAACGCCGGCAAGTATGACCGTCGTCAGCGAAAATCGAGGATGTTCACCCGATCTGGTGAAATCGATCCTTGCGG
>JAYUBF010000145.1:0-6103 GCA_043741435.1 Myxococcales bacterium | reverse complement strand
AGGATCGATTTCACCAGATCGGGTGAACATCCTCGATTTTCGCTGACGACGGTCATACTTGCCGGCGTTTCCCCTCAGGCCGAAGTCCCTGTCCGACGCGTGCTTGGTGCCCGGCGCCAGCTGCACCGCGCTCGTCCTGCGCGATCGCGATCGTGGCAGCACCTACCGTGGACGCTCGGCACGACGGACAACGATCCGACGATCCGACTCGCCCGTCGCCTTGCCTGGGCCACGCTGCTACGCTGAACCTTCCAGATCGATGTGCTCGTCTGCCCACGGTGCGCAGGTCCGATGCGCCTCCTCAGCGTCATCGAGGACCCCACCATCATTCGCGCCCCCCTGACCACCTCGGCCTCTTCAACGCGCCCGCTCGAGCAGGTGCACACGCCGCCGTCGCCATGAACCGTCTCGACGCCTTCACACGCGAGGCCGAAGGCGACACGGATGGCGTCGATCCGCCTTGCGCACTCGACTGATCGCCACGCCCCTATCGTGGTTCGCGTCAGCGCGTCCGCCCTGCGTCGGATTGTCGTCTACCTTACAGCCCGGTTTGCACGTGCTCCGCCGCTGCGAACAGCCGCGGCCCTCGTCGTTCCTCACCGCTGGCCACACATGCCTTGCCTTCGAGTGCGGAAGTCAGTTTATTCCGCCTACGAGCCGACGTCAAAAAGGCGGCGACCTCTACAACCACGAAAACCCGAGACATTTCTAGTGCTCGGTCCCGGAATCGAACCAGGGACACGCGGATTTTCAATCCGCGCGAAACGTGACCTAAACGCAGAGTTTGTTCCGCGAATCCGGAAGATTGTTCGCACGGTGTGACACATGTGTGACAGCGAGACTCGGCGTCGGGCTTTCGACTTGAATCTCATGGGATCCGAATCTTGGTCTTTTGGGCGATTTTTCTCGCCAGGGTCTCAAAATCCACGAGTGTTTGACCTACCGCGGTGAGATGCGCACCGAGCGCGCCATCTGCAGGCCGAAGGTGGAACATCGGCTTCCGCGCCTCGTGCGCGAGCGGCATTAGACTTCGGTAGTGTTTCAGCATCGCGAGGCAATTCGGGTCGTCGTTGATAGCGACGCGTGTCTTCGTCTTCAGACCCAACACCGACTCGCGATACTCGTTCGGGATTCTCGCCATCCACTTCTCGTACGCTCGAACCGGTCGATCCAGGCGAAGGGCGTGCTGGAGTACGATATAGCCGATCGGTTCCATGCTCCCGCTTGGTACCGGCAGGGACTGCGGCTGCGGGTTTTTCGGCTTCCGCTCGCTCCACTCCTCCCGCCACAGTCGCAAAGTTGGGCCGAGGTTTCGGAGACCCTGCAGTGAAAACAGATCCGGAGAGAGCGGTACGACAACGAAGTCGGCGGCGACTAGAGCCGCACGATTGATGGCGCCCCGATTCGGGCCCACGTCGAGCAAAACCACCTTGGCATCGCGCTCGCGAGCACCTGCCTGGATCACTCTCCAGAACGCAGAGATCACGCGGAAGGCCCGCTCGTTGGCAGAGAGACACGCCGGCCACTGAGTCGAAAGATCATCCTCGAACGTCGATAGCGCCAGGTCGCCAACAATGAGCCCGAGTTGCTCGCCAATGACTTCGACCTGGGGAGAGGCGACGTCACCAGTCCCGGAGATCAGCGGCTTCAAGCATCCGAAGACGGAGCCGGGGTGCGGGCTATCAGCAGGCCACAGCGCATCGAGGCGCTCCTCATCGAGGAAGGCCGCCGACAAGTTGGCTTGTGGATCGAGATCGGCTGCAACGACTGCGACGCCCAGATCAGCGAACATCCATGCGAGGTGGTAGACGAGCGAAGTCTTCCCCACTCCGCCCTTATTGTCGAAGAACGCGATAATCGGCGTGCTCATCCGCGGCGTCTCACAATCGCCAACACGAATCCTTCGGTGGGCTGAAGCTCGAGTGGCGGATTTCCATCGCGTGCCAACTCTTTCCGCGCGGTCGCGATTCCTACGCCGAACCGCTGCACGAATCCCATAGTCTTGAAAGCCTCGGCGAGATTTGGGTTTCGATAGTCAGTCACGCCTGGTTGACCAAAATTTGCGACGCTGACCTGGCCGTACGGCCCGCCCGGGCTGTGAAACTCGATCCGATCATTGAACCAGTAGACTCGCACTGGTGCGTTTGTGCTGTCGTAGTTGCGATGTAGCAGCGCGTTGTGTGCGAGCTGTACGAGCGCCGCAGGCGGGTAGTCAGCGTGGCGCTCCTCGACCGTGCCCGATGTGACATCGACGGACGTCGTCACGTAGCTGCGGAGCACCTCGTCGAGGCGCCGAATCTGGTCCAAGAGTGGCCCGTCGATTCGCTTTTCGTCCCTGATTGGATCCGCGAGGCCAACTCCGTCAACCCGCAGGACCTGAACATACGCGCCAGGCAAGAAGTCTGACGGGCTACGGGCAAGCAGAAGCACACCTAGTACCGTCGGGACTCCGCCGAGAGATGCAAGGCGAAGAGACGCAAGCTGTTCAATCTCATTCCGGCCGTTTTCGGCAAGCACCCTCGAATCGACCGCTGACGGCAGATAGGTTCTGTGAAACAGCGTCAGATCGAGGTCGTCGATTTTGACCTCAGGCATCGGACGAAGGTCGAAGGGCTTGTTCTCGGCACCAGCACGTTCCGAGAGCCGACGCTCCTCCTCCTTTGTTGCGATCCCGCGTCGCGGCCCTACGCGAATCCAAACCCGACCTCTAACTCGCGTGGGTGGCGCAGATGCAGGTTCCACCGTGACTACAGCGACGGTGCAGCCATCGAGCGTTCGCGGCTGAACACTCATCATCGGAAACGGAAGAATATTCCCGTCTGAGCGCATGTCGGACAGCGTGAGCAAAAGCTTGTCGGTAATCTGCAAATTCGCGCAGGAGCCATCGTCACAAACCCCGATGAACACCACCCCGGGTCGCCGGTTTCCGGGGAGGTCATTGGCGAACGCACAAATCGCCTCGCGGATCTTTTCGCCGTCAGCAGCGGACTGCTTTCGCTCGACTCGGTCCACTTCCCCGTTCTTGAGCAGCTCGCGCAACTCGTCGTCTGTTAGCGGAAGCATGACAGCATGGACGATAGCACCAGACCACAAGCCTTGCGTCGGGGCAGGTGACTGACAAAGGGACCCGTGCCACCGCCCTCACGAAGTGAGGAGGAAGCATGGAATGCTATCCGTGCCAGTGCGGGTCGCCCGCCACGTCATACCGCACCAGCAGACCAAGGCTAGTCAAGCTCTCGAGGTGCTGCTCGACTGCCGCCCGGCGCGCACCTTTGAATTCGTTACAGACCGCATCAGCCGAGAGGCCCGACGGATGGTTCGTGCAGATCGCACGAATCGCGGTGAGCTGCGCGGGAACGTCCTTTGGCCAACTTGAACGCACAGGGGTGGTGCGCTTCTCGACGGCGTCGGGCGTCTCTTCGTCCCCAACGAGATTCGCTTGGGCCACTGCACTCTTGCCGCTCGGGTTCTGGTATTCAGAGCGCAGCCAGCGGATGAGGCCGCGCTTCTCCTCGGCCGCCCGCTCGGCATTGAGCGAGACCAGTCGCTCGAGGATCTGCTCGTCGGTCAGATCGTGGGGCCAGCCGTACGCGTCGAAAACCGCAGCGTCGAGATCGTCGTGGAGCTGCTTCAGGACGGAGACAAGGCCGTGCTCGTGAATGAGCTTGTCCTTCGCGTTGAGTGTCTCGCCCGATCGCAGCTTCTCGAGCACGTTGTACATGCCGGTGATGGTGAGGTCGGGATGCGAGGCTTGCTGACGCTTGCGGTGGGCGTCGAGTTCGTTGCCCAGCCGCGCTAGCGCTGACTGCTGCGCGCGTTCGCGCCTGTCGGGGAACGGAAACGTGTAGAAGCAATCGGAGTGGTTGTAGGTCGAATCGTTCCCGACGCCGAGCCACCCGCCGGTTACGTTCGCAAACGTGGTGTGAGCACGGCTCGACAGCACAGCAAGATCAGCGGATGAATCGAGGGCAACGACTAACACCTTCGTCTCGGGCACCGTCTGGGCGTCGCAAAACTGGAACACACGGTGGCGTGCCGTTCGCGATGTGACTATGAATTGCGACAGCCCTGATAGGGCGCGACGAAAGTCGGGTCGCGGCTTCGAAAATCTCCACCATCGAGTCGCGTACTCAATCGAGTCCTTCGTACCTGCTCTCTTTGCCTCCCGCTCCGGCCGGACATTGTCGAGTAGCCACTGGTACGCGTGCCTTCGGTGCCAACGCACGCTCGAGCAGTGTGCCGAAGATCGCGGGCTCGACGTTGCTCCACTCCGCGCGCGCCGCAGCGAGCAGCACCTTGAGCTGCGCTTGCGAAAGAGGTAGCGCCGTCGAATCGGCGAACAGACCGCCGTTGAACTGCAGGATCTTGCCGACGACGCCGAGAATCGAGCCACCCGCGTTCATCGAGCGCCAGATCATCTCGATCTCGCCAGGGAACTGCGCGGGCGCGGTGAGCCAGTGCTCCTCGAGGAAGTGCGTGAACAGGCCGTGGCCGTTCTTCGCCGGTGGCAGCAGCCCGACATCCTCGGCGAACATGGTGAACAAGCAGCGCATGAGAAACTTCGCCACGCGCTCGGGCTCGTGCCCCTCTGCCTCGAGCGATGTCGCGAGCGTCGCCAGGTGCCCCGCGATCTCGCGTGTGACCTTCGCGGATTCGAGCGAGGGGTCGAGGGACTTCGGCGCCGTGAAGATTGCATGGAGGACGGTGAACACCTCCGGCTCGACCAACTTCTCGAGAAGCACGCGGTGCGGGCCCGGTGCCGGGTAGTGCTGATACTTACCGCTCCCGTCGAAAGATGCCCACAGTTCGAACGAGTAGCCGACGTCGCACACCACCAGAAACGGCGGCCATTCGTTCTGCAGCGCACGCGCGTACCGTTCGGCCTGGACGTAGGCGTTCTGCATCGCCAGGTCATAGCCACCCGTGCCGCGTACGGCGGTACCACGCTTCGTCGCCGCCTTTTTGCCGGCTCTCGCCGCGGTCGCGATCGGTGCTTCGGCTTCCCTCGCCTTGCTGCCTTGCTTGGACTCGAGAATGAAGTGGCCCCGCTTGTATAGGTCGATGAAGTTCGGCGTCTCGTGTCCGTCCGGGTGGCGGACAGCGACGACGCGCTCGAAGCAGTAGTCGTCCCGCTCTGCGTCACCGATCGCTGGTCGCGGCCGGTCGACGCCGAGCACGTCCGCCAGCTCGACCAAGAACGATTGCGAGTTCGCGCGCTCGCTGGCGTTCGAGCCGCTCCACCGATCGACGAACGCCTTCACGTGCGAACGGTCGTAGCTGGCGGGCGTAGGGAGATTCATTTTCGCGCGAAAGCTTACCTGGAAGTCACGTTGCTCGTGGATAGAGAAAAGCGCCGGCGGGGTGCAACAACATGCTGCAGGTCGACGGGCGGGAAGCATTCACCACGCGAAAGCATCCGGCGTGCCTCCTGTGGTTCGTGCGATTCGGCGCGTGACCGAGCGGGGCACGCGCGCTACCCGGACGCCGTCCGCGGTTCGGTCGCGTTGCATCACCGCGGTATGTTCGAACAATGCCCGTGCGCCGAGCCAAGACCGCGGTCCCCGACCCTCCGCACGACGAGCGTCCGCGTCCTGCCGTTCCGCCTTATGACCTCGACGATCTCGACGCGTTCGGCCAACTGATTCGGGGCACCTACCCAGTTATCACCGACACGAGCTGCCTGCGGATGCTTAGTGACGACGCAACCGGGCCACCATGGGCTCGATGCTCGTTCTCTCGCCCTCCAGAAGCAGCCTGTCACCTACCAACCCATCGCGCGTCGCCGCTTCGGTTGCCCAATGCCGATGGTGAACGATTCGATGTAGGCGCTCAGGTCGGCGTCGAGTTTGCGCAGTTCGGAGGTTCGCATCCCCCGTTTAGATCAAGACAACAGGCTGGCTCGCGAAGAGCGCTCAATCGAGGTGCCCTCGCGCAAGGAGCGGGCATAAAACGGCCAGGCGTCACGCAAGTAGAGCGAGAACGGCACCCACCAGATGAGATCGTTTGTCAGACAGGGACTTCGGCCTGAGGGGAAACGCCGGCAAGTATGACCGTCGTCAGCGAAAATCGAGGATGTTCACCCGATCTGGTGAAATCGATCCTT
>JAYUBF010000144.1:0-6112 GCA_043741435.1 Myxococcales bacterium | reverse complement strand
TGAACGCGACCGCATCGCCGAACCCTTCGGCAAACTCACCGAAGCTCACGATGCTGATCGCGACGGGTTCCCGACGATGAGCCGCCAGAACAGCGCTCGCGGGACCAGCCGCTCGACGTACGACCTCGTCCTCGAGCTCGACGAGGAAGCTCGTATCAAGGAGTAGCACGACGCCGCGATTTCGTTCGGCGAGGACCCGCACCGACAGACGCGAGCGGCTTCATCGCATCGAGGAGCTCGCCCGCAGTCAGGGCGGGCCGCTCGGCGAACAAACGACGGATCACCCTCGAGAAAGACTCGCTGCTATCGCGCTTCTCTCGGGCAAGCAGCTCGTAAGCGTCGACTTCGATGGAAACCGTCTTCGTGGCCATACAGAGACCATACACGAACCACACACGGTGCGCACGCGGAGGAACCTTCTAGTTGGTATCGAGCTCCTGCTTCAAGAACAGTGCGCCCTCGGTGACGACCCTCTCGCCCACCTTGAGCCCGCTCAGGATGCGCACCATTCCGTCGGTGGAGGGGCCCACCTGGACGGTGCGTGCGTGGAAGGTGTTGCCCTCGCCAGCGACGACCACCTTCGAGGTCTCGCCCTCGTTGATGATGGCGCGCGACGGCAGGTAGATCGCCTTCCGGTTGTTCGTGCTGGCGATCTCGATCTTGGCGAACATCTCTGGCTTGAGCCGACCGTCCGGGTTGGGCACCACGCACCGGATCTTCACGGTGCGGCTCTGCGCGTCCACCACGTCGCCCACGTGGCCCACCTTGCCGACGAACCACTCGCCCGGATAGGCCGGCACCTCGACGCGCACCGCAGCACCGGGCGTGACCGCGCCGAGATCGGCTTCGTACACGTCGGCGAGCACCCACACCGAAGCGAGGTTGGAGATCGTGAGCAGCGGCGCCGCGCTGTCGGCACGCACTTCTTGGCCGGTGAGGATGTTGCGCTCGACCACGGTGCCTGCGATCTGCGCGCGCAGCGTGACGTTGGTGGTCGGGTCACCGGCGCTCAGCCCGAGGGAGCGGAGCTGCGCCGAGGTGCGGGCGGCCTCCGACCTCGCCTTGTTGAAGTCGGACTCCACCTGCGCCACTTCCTTGTCCGACGTCGCGCCATCGGCCGCGAGCTTGTGCGCGCGATCGACCGCCTTTTGCACGACGCTCAGCTCCGAGATCGCCTTCTGCGCGTCCGACTGTAGTTGGCCCACGTGCGGCGACGACAACGCCACCAACGCAGCGCCCGCCTTCACCACGTCGCCCGGCCGCACCAGCAGCGAGGTGGCGCGACCGTCGACGGGCGACGACACGCGCTGCGTGCGATCTTCGTCGAACGCGACCTTGCCGGTGAGCGCCATCTCCGCTGCGGCCGACGACTCCTTCAGGGTCTCCACCTTGATGAAGTCGAGCTTGGGATTGCCGGGCTGAAGCTTGAGAACGCCAGGCGCGTGCTCGCCCGCTTCACCTGAGGGTGCCGCGTGGCCGTTACAGGCCGCGAGCGAAGCCAGCGCTGCCAGCGCGCAAAGATGTCGACCCAGTGACTGCATCAATTCGCGTTGCCTCCCACGGCGTGGACCACATCGATGTTCGCTTGCCGATAGTCGTACATCACCTTCAGGTACGCGCCACGCACCTCGAGGTACGTGCGCTGGGCTTCGAGGAGCTCGAGCAAAGACACGGCGCCAGCCTTGTACGACTTCTCCGCCACCTTGAGCGCGGTGTCGGCCCGGTCGAGCATGCCGCCCTCGTAAATGCCGACGAGCGTGCGCGCCCGTGTGGTGCGTCGCACGGCCTCGATGACTTCTTGGCGTACCTTCAGCTCGATGCGCGCGGCGTCGTTGTCGGCTCGCGCGATCTCGAGGTGGGCCTTGGCGATCATGCCCTGGTTGCGATCGAAGATCGGCACCGGGAGCGCGAGGCTGAACGACAGCGCGTTGGGGTTGTCACCCGAGATGGTGAACTCCGAGTGCGTGTACGCGATCCCGAGCGACAGATCGGGGAAGGCATCGCGACGCGCAGCGCCCACGCTTGCATCGGCTCGTTGACGGTCGGCGCGCACCGCCTTGACGTCGGGCCGGTTGGCCAAGGCACGGTCGACCAATTGTTCGACCGATAGCGTCGTCCGGTCGAGCGTGTCCTCCGTTAGCTGCGGCGGTAGATCCCCGACCCCGCGCATGGCCAGCAGCGCGGCAAGACGTTGGCGCGCGAGGTCGAGCTGGAGGTCAGCATCGATGAGCTCGTTGTCGTAGCGGAGGCCCTCGAGCTCCACCTTCTTGAGCTCGGTCTCGGAGATCTCGCCCGCCGCACGACGGGCCCGCGTGAGGCGCACCGTGTCGTCGTAACGAGCGCGGGTCTCGCGCGCGAGCTGCGTCTCCGACTGCTCGCGCAACACCTCGGCGAACGCGGCGCGCACCGAGTACGCGATGTCGCGCAACGCATCCTCGAGCAAGAGCCGCTGGTGATCGATGCCACGATCGGCGGCGCGAATGTGCGCCGATCGCTTGGCCCACACGTCGACGATCTCGCTCACGGCCAGCGTCTGCACGGTTTGGTCGCCGAAGCTCGGACGGAGGTTGGCCGGCGCTTGCGGATTGCCCGTGCCCAGCACGAGGTTGCCGAGCGTGTAGGAAAGGATCGGGTTGGGATACAGCTTCGCGGTGAGGCGCTCCACCTCGGCGGCCTTCAGCTCGAGGCGCGCGGCGATGGCGTCGCGGTTTCGCAGCATGGCAACGGCCACCGCCGTATCCGGCGTGAACGGATCTGCGTGCGCCAGCGAAGGTGCTAGCAGCAGGACCGCGATGCAGAGCAGCCTACGCATTTTTGCGTCGCCCCTCTCCGAACCAGCGATCGGCGAGCTCGTACAGCGTGGGCAGGATGATGAGCGTCAGCACCGTGGAGCTCATGAGGCCGCCGATGATGACGATGGCGAACGGCCGCTGCGTATCGGAGCCGATGGCGTGTGACAACGCGGCGGGTAACAAGCCCAGCGATGCCAGCAAGGCAGTCATGAGCACTGGACGCAGGCGCAACGACACTGCTTCAATGATGGCGTCTTGTGACGCCGCACCATGATGGCCGTGCTTGGCGCGTGCTTGCCGGATGTATGTCACCAGCAAGACACCGTCCATCACGGCGACCCCGAACAGTGTGATGAAACCGACCGCCGCCGACACCGACAGCACCGTGCCCGTGACGTACAATGCGAACACGCCACCGACGGTGGCAAACGGCACGTCGAGCAGCACCACGAAGGCGGGCAGCATGGCGCCGAACGTGAGGTACAGGAGACCGAGGATCACCAGCACCGAGATCGGCACGATGAACATGAGGCGACGCATCGCGCGACGCTGGTTCTCGAACTCGCCACCCCACGTCATGTAGTAGCCCTCGGGCAGCGGCACGCCCTTCTTCACCTTGTCTTGCGCTTCCTCGACGAACGAGCCCATGTCGCGCCCCTCGATGTTGCACTTGAGCGCGAGGAAGCGACCGCCCTGCTCGCGGTTGATCTGCGTGCGCCCCGTGTCCACGTGCACCTTCGCCAGCGAGGAGAGCGGCAAGCGGCTCGTCCCGGCCGGGATGTCGAGGCGACCCACGGAGAATGTGTCGCCTTCCGACGGCGACGGCAGCTTCACGCGCACGCCGACGCGCCGCTCGCCCTCCCACACCTCGGTCGCGAGGCGGCCGCCGAACGCGCTCTCGAGCGCATCCTCGACGTCACGCACCGGCAGGCCGAAGCGTGACGTGGCATCTCGATCGATGTCGGCCACCACGTGTAGCGCCGATCCCGCGCGGTATACGTCGACGTCACGCGCGCCCTTGATCTCGTTCATGACGCGCTTCACCTGCTCCAGACGCCCCTGCATCACCGACAGATCCTGGCCGTAGATCTTCACCACGATCTGGCCGCGGATACCGGAGATGGATTCTTCGACGCGGTCCTTGATCGGCTGGCTGAAGTTGTAGTCGATGCCCGGGCGCTTCTCGAGCTCCTTGCGCATCGCGTCCACGATCTGCTCTTTGCTGCGACCCGTGGTCCACTCCGACTGCGGCTTCATGATCACGAACGTCTCGGACTGGTTTGCGGCTTCGTCGTCGGTGCCGTCCTCCGGGTGACCTTGCTCGGAGAGCACGTCCTTGACCTCGGGGAACTGGAGCAAGATGAGCCGCGTCTGGCGCAAGATCTGCGAGCCGCGATCGAGCGAGATGGCGCTCGGCATAGTGACCGTGATGTGGATGTCGCCCTCGTTCATCTCTGGCAAGAACTCGGAGCCGAGGCGCGGAATGAGCATCACCGCGATGACGAGGAACGGCACGCCGAGCAGCGCCGACAACGTCGGCCGGGCCAAGGCCCAGCGCAGGATGCGGAGGTACTTCGCGCGCATCCAGATGAGGAAGCCAGGCTCCACTTCCTGCACCTTGCGGTTCTTCAGCAACACGGTGGTGAGCGCGGGCACCACTGTGAGCGTGAACAACAACGCGCCACCGAGGGCGAAGGCGTAGGTGAGCGCCACCGGCCGGAAGATGCGGCCCTCCACGCGCTCGAGCGTGAAGATCGGCATCATCGCAGCCACGATGATCGACATGGAGAACAACGTGGGACGCACCACCTCCTTGGCGGCGCGCGCGATCACGTAGGGCACTTCTTCCGACGTCGGTTGCTCGTGCGCGAGGTGGCTGTACGCGTTCTCGACCAGGATGACGGCACCATCGAGCAAGATGCCGAAGTCGATGGCGCCCATCGACAGGAGGTTCGCCGGCACGCCCGAATAGTAGAGCCCGACGAACGCGGTGAGCAGCGCGAGCGGCATGGTCGCAGCGACGGCAAACGATGCCGACAGTGCACGCAAGAAGAGCCACAGCACCGCCGTGACGAGCAGCGCGCCCTCGAGCATGTTGTGCGACACGGTGTGGAGCGTGGTGTCGACGAGCCGCGTGCGATCGTAGAACGGCACGATGCGCATCCCCTTCGGCAGCACCTCCTTGTTGATGTACTCGACCGCGGTGTGGATGCCGTCCAGCACGTCGCGCGGGTTCTCACCGCGGCGCAACAAGATGGTGCCCTCGATGGAGTCGATGGAGTCGCCGCGGGCGACGGCGCCACGGCGAGGCGTATACCCCTCGACCACCTTGGCGACGTTGCGCACCAGGATGGGCGTCCCGTTCTGTGCCTTCACCACGACCTTCTCGATGTCGGGTGGCCCGCGCAGATAGCCTCGGCCGCGCACGACGAACTCACCATCGCCGCGGGTGATGTAGCCACCCGAGGTCGCGCCGTTCGAGCTGGCCACCGCGTCGATCAGATCCTTCAATGTGAGGCCGTTCGACCGCAGCTTCAGCGGGTCGGCGAGCACGTGGTACTCCTTCTGGAAGCCGCCGAACGAGACGATGTCGGCGACGCCCGGCACGCGCATGAGGTGGCGTTCGAGCACCCAGTCCTGCCAGCCGCGCAGCTCCGACGGTGAATGCGAGTCGCTCTCGAGCGTGTACTGGAACACTTGACCGACCGGCGTGTCGTTCGGCCCGAGGGTGGGCGTGATCCCCGTCGGAGTCTCGGCGTCGGGCAAGCGCTCTGCCACTTGCTGCCGCGCGAAGTAGATGTCGACGTCGTCCTCGAACGTGAGCACGACCTGCGATAAGCCGAACGACGTGATCGACCGCTGCACCAACACGCGCGGCACGCCGACGAGCGCGCGCTCCACCGGAATGGTGACCTGCTTCTCCACCTCCTCGGCGGCCTGGCCCGGATAGAGCGTGATCACCATGACCTGCACGTTGGTCACGTCCGGGAAGGCCTCGATCTTCAGCTTGGCGAGCGTGAAGACACCAAAGACCACGAAGACGGCGGCCAGGCAGAGCGTTGCAACGCGCCGGTGTACGGCCAAGTCAATGAGCTTCTCGAGCATGCGCGGCGGAAGACTATAACAGCTTCCCGTCGCTGTTCATTCACCGGTGGTGATCGGGTCCAAGACCAGCTCGGCGAGGAAGTCTGAGAGTTACCAAAGAGTTGGGTGTGGATGATTTCGAGCAGCGATAGGGGTTTGGAAGCCAGGCCGGCGGCCATGGCGGGTGTGCGTTGCTGTACTCGACCGTCTTCACCCTTGAGGGAGAGGCCGCGGTT
>JAYUBF010000143.1:0-18398 GCA_043741435.1 Myxococcales bacterium | reverse complement strand
GAAGGGGTCACAACCTCCAATCCCGACGAGCCGTATGTGACCAGCACAAGTACGGTTCTGTGAGAGGCGCCCTCGGCAACGAGGGCGCCTACTCGATCCCGCGTGCGCACATTTCACCGGATATCGATCGGTTACCTCGCTAACCGATCGGCATGTGCGTTAGCGGTTGAGGACGGCGCCGAGGACGAGCGGCTCGCCAGCGGCGTCGAGCCCGCGGTACACGGCGATCTTCTTGGCGCCGGCGGGCAGCTCCACGTCCGTGAAGGACATCAGCACCGCACCGCTCGCGCCACCCGAGGTGGGCGCGCGCGCGATGCGCGTGCGGACGCCGTTGCTGTTCTCGTCGTAGATCTCGATCTCGCCGGCACCGAGCGGCAGCGCCCCGACCTCGAGGTCGATCTTCATGAGGCCCTTTTGGTAGCGCGCCTCCGACAGCACGATCGACCCGCGGAACAAGAAGTCGAGCAGGGCGGCGCTCTCGGCTGCGATGCGCGGGAGCAACTGCTCTGCGACATCGGCGTTCGCCGACATGGGTGACGAAGGCCGGCCGGGGGAGCCATAGCCGACCGCCACCTGGTCCGCGAGGCCCGTGGCGTCGTCGGTGGTGAAGTAGTCGCGCAGGCGCTTGCGAGGCGCGCCGGCCTGCAGCGCGGGAGGTGTCTCCATGCCGTAGCGGTCCTCGACGAATCGCTCGAGGGGAGCGCCTGCGCGGAGGTAGTTCACCGCGAAGTCACCTTGCGCGTGCGCCGGATCGCCGACGGCCTCGAGCACGTGGAGGATGCTGCCGGCGCAGACCAACGCGCGCGCCAAGGCGGCCGATCGCTCCATCGGTGTCGCGGCCGTGTGCGTGCGTTGCAGCGCCGCGAGGAAGTGGCCGCGCGAGTAGGGGTTGCGATCGTTGTCGACCCACTCGTCGGCGCGAATGCCGGTACCGTCGAACGTGGCACCGGCGAGCATCGCGCGCACGCTGGTGAGGCCTTGCTTGGAGCCGTCGATGCTGGACTTGCCGTCGGAGAAGCGCGCGCGCTCGTCGAGGCCCTTGTGCGTGCGCGGATCCACGAAGTGGTGGCGGATGCGCTGAATGTCGGTGCCCTCGACCGCGGCACCGGCGAGCAGCCAGCCGAGCGCGGGCTGGCGACCAGAATCGGGTGAGGCCCCGAGCGAAGCATCGAGGACCGCGAGATCTCCGAGGAGCTCCGCGTCATCGCCGCGCTTCGAGATACCGAGGATCTCGTAAAGGCCGTCGCCGAGCTGGTGATGGCGCAACCACGTGTCGAGCGTGCTGCGTTGCACCGCGCGGTGCGTGAGGCCCATGTGCGTGGGCAGCTGCCAGGCCCACGCCGACGCGCCAAAAATCACGAAACCAGAAAGCACCCCGGCGCGAAGCGAGCGCGTCATCGGTGAAGCCCTCGCTGCTCGAGCTTCATGGGTTCCGGCTCGGGCGTGGCCGTAGGGGAGGTGGGGTTGGTCGGTAGCGGACCGCGGCCGACGCGTGGCAGCCGTGCGATCACCTTGCGCACGAGCTCGACGACTTCGATCTGGCTCGGGCAGAGCGCTGCGCCGCAGGTCACGAGCACGACGGCGCGGTCTCGACGCGACAGTGCAACGACGCCGAAGATGGCTTCGTCGCCTTCGCCTTGCTGGCCGATCGCAGCACGCGCGCCGAGGCCCGGTGGAACGGGATCGACCGCCTTGCCGTTCGGGAGCTGCGGAGCGATCTCTTCGAAGTTCTTCTCGATCTCCGAGTCCGAGTCGGCGATGACGACGCGCAGCGCCGCATCGGCTTCTTCGCCGCGCGTGGTCGACTTGAAGTGGACGCTGTCGTACCGAGCGCTCCGAGGCTTGTCGACGAGACGCTCGGTGACGTAGTCGTCGGCCACGCCCGTGACCTGGCGAAGCTCTTCGATCGACAAGAGCGCCGACGCGTCGAGCGGTGCGGCCGGCGCGTCGTTGCCGGCGGCCTCCACGCTCACGTGCAACGCCTCGGCACGCAGCGCAGTTCGCAGCGCACCCGATCCACCGAGGAATGCGAGGTGCTCGGCATGGCTCGCGTTCTCGGGAAAACGTTCCAGCTTCACTTGATTGCGTTGCTGCGAAAAATCACGGCGGGGGAGCGCACCGTCGAAGTAACGGTCGGATCGATAGCCGAGGAAGCCGCGGCGGTACACTACAACCGTCACGTGATCGAGACGCACAGACCCCGGGAAGTGCCGCAACCCGCTCGTCAGATAGTGCCCGTCGGCATCGGTCTCGCCCGACCAGGTCTCCGTGCCGGCGGGGACACAGAATGTTTCGCCGCGGCAGAAGCGCCACGCGACCCACACCAAGGAACCCGGGATGGGACGACCGCTTTGTGCATCGAGCACGCGCCCGTCGAATGGGCCGAGCAGGCTCCCCGCCAGGGTCGTGTCCGAGCTCTCTGGAAACGGCGCGGGGCGGACCTGCGGCAGACAGCCCGCCAGCACGATGCTCATTGCAACGGTGGCGACCCCACGTGGCAAGTACGCCAACAGAGACCGCCTACCTCGATTCGTATCCATGCACCCTGGGTTGATCCACATAGATGAGCCTGATACGGTCATGGTCTGGCCGCGGCCGCGCACCTTCTAGCAGAGCGGTCCGAGCAGGGTAAACGAGAATCGGTCGGCCAGGTCCCACGGTAGTTCCCCGCAGTTCCCCCTTAGAAGAGGCAACGGGTTCGACGATGGCACGGTGCAGCCACTGCGGAACGATGAACCGAGAAGGCTCGGCCTTTTGTCAGGGGTGTGGCCAGCGACTGGAAGAGCCCAAGGCCAAACCGTCAGCGGGCCCGACGTGCGGGTCGTGTGGCACGGTCAATGCGGCCGGCATGAACTTTTGCAAGATGTGCGGCTCCTCGCTGACCGCGGTCGCCGCTGCGCCCGCCGACGCTGCGGCGGCTCAACGTGTCACCTGCGTGGCATGCAACAAGCTCACACCGGCGGGCTTCGCGTTCTGTCAGCACTGCGGACACCGCGTGGGCGCCACCGCGCCGCAGCCCGTCGTGGCGGCGCCCAGCGATGGCAAAGCTGCCGTCGCTGCAACGATGATGGGCGAGGCGCCGGTGCTCGTGACCCCACCGGCCGGCATGCCGCGACCTGCGAGTGGAGCGCGCGCGGTCACGGGGACCGCGAGCACGCAACCTGGCGCGGGGACGGTGCAGCCCTCCGCGTCAGCGGCGGCGCCGAATGATGCATTCGCAGCGACGCTCGGTCCCGGATCGGCGCCGTTGCTCGCCGCAGTGGTCGCTGCCGGTGCCGCGAGCCGCGGCACGGGCGGCAACATGTCCACGGTGAAGACGGCCCCGGTTCGTCCGGAGCCGATCGTGGAGGAGAAGGTCTATGCGACGCTCGTCGTGGTGCGTCGCGACGGCAGCGACGGCGAAACGGTGCGCATCACGGCGCCGCAATTCGACATCGGCCGCAACGAAGGTGGGCTGACGTTCGCCGACGACGTCTATCTTGCCCGTCGGCACCTGCGTTTGACCTTCGAGCAAGGCGTGGCCAAGGTGCGCTCGCTCGACACGGTGAATGGCGTGTACCTCCGTTTGCGCGGTGCCACGGATCTTCACCCCGGTGATGTCTTCCTCGTCGGCAAAGAGGTGGTTCGCTACGAGCCGGTGCCGGTCGACGAACGGGAGACCACGCTGCAGGAGCACGGCGTGCGCTTGTTCGGCTCCGTGCCGCGCGAGCCGTGGGGCCGGCTGCGCCAGATCACCGCCGTCGGTACCAGCCGCGACGTTTGGCACTTGTCGCGTCCCGATCTGGTCCTCGGTCGCGAGGAGGGTGACGTCACCTTCCCCGATGATGAATTCATGTCCCGCCGTCACGCGGCCGTACGCCGTGCGACGCCTCATCCCAAGCTCGAAGATCTCAACTCGTCGAACGGGACGTTCATTCGCTTGCGGGCCGAGCATGTGCTCGACGCGGGCGACCTGTTGCGCCTCGGCGACCAACTCTTGCGCGTCGAGTTATAGGCAACGAGTGGCGAGCGATCAGCCTGACGCGTCTGCGGACGCGCCCAAAGAAGAGACGAAGAGCACCGAGCCAGCGGCTGCGCCAGCGACGGACGCAGCGCCAGACGCAGCAGCAGCCGTTGCGCCAGCGCCGGAGCCCGTCGCCGCCGCACCGGCAGAGACGGTCCCACCCGTGATCGGGGCGCCGGCCGCCGATGTTCTGGCGACCGATCCCCTCGCAGCGGCGTCTCCCGCACCTGTACGGCTGGAGAATCCAAAGGGTGTCGCCGTCCACCTCGTCGGCACCACCGATGTCGGCCTCATCCGCGAGCACAACGAAGACAACTTCATCTGCGTTCGGTTGAAAGACGACGAGCGCGCGCCGCAAGCACTGCTGCATCATGCGATCGCCGATGAAGGCACGCTCCTCGTCGTTTGCGACGGCATGGGTGGTGCTGCGGCAGGTGAGGTGGCCTCGACCATGGCGGTGGCCACGCTGCCCGAGGTGATGCGCAGCGACAGCACGGCGGCGGCGCCGACGGGCACGGTGGACGACGAATGGGCGGCGCTCGCGCGCAAGCTGCGCTACGCGACGGAAGAGGCGAACCGGCGGATCTTCGTCGAGCAGCAGCAGAATCTCGCGCGCGCCGGGATGGGCACGACCATGACCGCGGCGTTGCTGCGCGGCACGAAGGCGATCATCGCGCAGGTCGGAGACTCGCGTTGCTACGTTCAACGCAAGGGCGTGTTGACGCAGGTCACGCGCGATCAGTCGCTGGTGAACCAGTTGCTCGAGACGGGACAGATCACGGCGGAGCAGGCCAAGTACTTCGAGCACTCGAACGTGATCCTCCAGGCGCTGGGCGTGCAGGAGGACGTCGAGGTGCAGCTCTCGCGCGTCGATCTGCGACGTGGCGATCGCATGGTGTTGTGCTCCGACGGCCTCGTCGGTGTCGTCTCCGACGAGGAGATCGCCGCCGTGCTGGGTTCGGTGAACGAGCCGGGCGAGGCCGCGCGCATCCTCATCGAGCTCGCGAACTCGGGCGGTGGCCCGGACAACATTACCGTGGTGGTGGCCTACTTCGCCGGAACCGATCTACCTGAACCAGCACCGGACGATCTGATCCATTACGAAACGTGGCGCATCGATCCGGTGCCAGACCCGCCGCCGCCCGCTGCCGTGGTGACGATGGAGGCCGACGAGCCGCCGCCGATCGACAGAACGTCGCAGCCGCATCCGGCCTTGCGCGCAGTGGAGATCTTGTCGATGGCGGTGATCGCTGGGCTCGTCGCGGGAGCCATCGCGGTGGGCACCACGCTCTACGACAAGGCGGAGACGTGTCAGGTCCACGCGACGCGCGCCGGGCTCACCATCGTCGTCGACGGACGCGACTCGGGCGTGCGCACGACCGAAGGCAACGTCGCGTTGCGCCTGCCGCCGGGCCACCATCGAGTCGGCGTCACCAAAGCGCTTGCTGGCGAGGCCGACGGCGCGCGCGACGTGTCCGTCGTCGTCGGTGAGGCTTGTGCGATGAGCTTCGACGACACCGCGGCAGTGGAGGGCGCCGCGGAGACCCCGCGGTGAAGGTCGTGGTCGAGATCCTCGATGGCGCAAGGTCCGGCCGACGACTGAGCTTCGACGCACCACGCTCGTTACGGTGTGGGTACATGGACGACGGCACTGCAGGAGGTGCGCTCCCGGGGTACAACTTCGGGATGCGTATTGATCTTGCCGTGGCGCTACTCAACGAGGCGGATGAATGAAGTGCGTCAAGTGCGGGAACGAGCTCGATGCAGGCGTTCGCTTTTGCGGCGGCTGCGGCACCCAACAGCCGGGAGCCGTGGTTCCCCAAGCAGCGGTGAAGACGAACGCGAAGACCATGTTCCAGGGTTCCGCGCCGGTCATCGCGAAGCCGCCTGAGCCTGCCGCAGCACCGCGAGGGCCGATGCGCGCGGCGGACGTGGGCTTCGCTGCGACCATCGCGCCAGGTACCGGCGGCATGCCGGTGGTGGCGCCGGTGATCGCGCGTCAGACCGGTCCCAAACCCGTGTCGAGCAGCAGCCCGGCGATGCCCACCTCGCACCCGCCGGCGACGGGAACCCCGGGCGATCTGGCGCCCGGTTGGGAAGGCGACCTCACGGGAAAGACGCTCAACAACCGCTACCTCGTCGAGGGCAAACTCGGCGAAGGCGGCTTCGGCTCCGTCTATCGCGCGCGCCAGACGCAGATGAATCGGCAGGTGGCGCTCAAGGTGCTGCACGCCCGCATGGCGAAGGATCCGCAGGTGGTGGGTCGCTTCAAACGAGAGGCGCAGGCGTCATCCCTGTTGCGCGCAGCACACACGGTGCAGGTGTACGACTTCGATCAAACGCCCGAAGGCGTGATGTACCTGTCGATGGAGATGCTGGAAGGTAAGAGTCTCCACTCCGTGATGAGCGAAGGTGCCGTCGATCCGCTGCGCGTCGCGCGTATCCTCGATGGTGTCGCCGAGTCTCTCGACGAAGCGCATCGCCAAGGCATCGTGCACCGCGACATCAAGCCAGAGAACATCTTCCTCGAGCCGCGGCCCTCTGCGGACTTCGTGAAGGTCCTCGACTTCGGCATCGCCAAGATCGTCTCAGGCGACGGCATGGGCTCGCAGCCGGCGCTCACGGCAGCAGGGCAGACGCTCGGCACGCTCGAATACATGTCGCCGGAGCAGCTGATGGGCAAGCAGCTGGACGGGCGCAGCGATCTCTACGCGCTCGGCACGCTCGCATACGAGATGCTCACGGGGGACTTGCCTTTTTCGACGAAGACGCCAGGCGAGATCATTACCGCTCACCTGAAGACCGTGCCGGGGCCGCCGTCGCAAAAGGTCCCAGGTCAGAACATCCCTCCGCTGCTCGATCAAATCGTCATCAAGCTCGTGCAGAAGTCGCGTGACGATCGCTACCGCGACACGGCGGAGCTCCGCGGCGATCTGGCGAAGGTGATCGCAGGGCAGTCGGCCGCGATGCCAGCCGTCGCGCGTGCGTCGGCGCAGCAGCCCGCGGTGAGCCGGCCGAACAGCGCGCAGAACGCGCCGGTGCCGCAGAGCGCACCTCCGCCAGCAGCGAAGTCGGGCGGCATGTCGCCGATCGTGATGATCGTCGTGGGCCTGGCCATCGGCGTCGCGTTCGTGCTCCTCGCGCTCTTTCTCCGTCGCTGACGTCGCGCTGCGAGGTCAGAGCGTTCCGAGGATGCCTTTGACCTCTTCCACATCCTTCAGATAGGGCGGGCTCAGCTCGAGGAAGCGGCGATAGGCACGGCGCGCGCCTTCCAGGTCGCCGTCCTTGCGTCGCGCATCGCCGAGCAGGCGCTGTGGCTCCGGCATGTGGTCCTGCAACGCGGCGGCGCGCTCGAGCTCTTCGACGGCGCGCTCCGGAGCGATGGTGGCGTAGCGCGTGGCGGCAGCCAGGTGCAGCAACGCCTCGCGATACGCACGCAGATCATCGGAGTCCGCGATCGGGTCGGCTGGAAGATCGGGCGGGTTCGGTCGGTCCTCTCCCGTGAGCTCCTTGCGCAGATCGAAGCCGACGAAGCGGCCGAGCAGGTGGGGGCCCTCGCCGACCCACAGGGTCATACTGGTGGCGTCGACGACGACGGAGTGCGTGGCGATGAGCGCATCCAGCGCGTTGCGATTGCCGAGACCCAGCGCTTCGCCTCCCGCGCCGCGCTTGTCGCGCAAGATCTCGAGGGCTCGTCGAGGATCGATGGTGCCGCGATGGCGCCGAACGAGCTCCTCCATGCGCCGATACCGCGCGCCCGAAGTGAGATATCGCTTCAGGCGGTCGTTCTCTGCGTCGCTGGCGAAGGCCGGTGACAGCGCGTGGTTGGTGACGATGGACACGTCGCCGTGCGCGCGACGGACCTCGGTGCGCGTGGGGCTACGCTCGATGATCACGGACTCGCCGCTCTTGCCGTCCCCCACGAGATAGAAGTCGGGCACCAACACCGGCGTCTGCTTCACCATGCGGACCACGTCGTCGATGGAATGGGCCTCCTCCATGATCTGGCGCATGAGCAGCTCCACCGGCATGCCCACCTGACCCTTGTCGTCGGTGCGCGCAGCGTTGAGCGAGACGAAGATCGACTCCGAGTTGATGCCGGTGACGACGCCGGACATGCCGGCCCATGCGATCGACGCGAACGAGAGCTTGTCCTTCGGGTGGAAGAACAGAACGGCCTTGTCCTTGTCGAAAGGCTCCGGCCCTTCGAAGTCGAAGTTGCGACCGATGATGAGATGACCGGTGGTGGTCGCTTGGCCCGCCGCGGCGAACGCGCTGCAGCCGAGGAGGGGAGAGTGCTCCACCGCCTGGGTGATGTCGTGCAGCGAGTGGTAGTAGATGAGCCGATGATAGAGCGGCAAGAAGTCGGCGTAGAGGTCCACGCCCGCTGCGGCCTCACCGGCGATCTCCTGCGCACGCGCCAGGGGGATGAAGTCTCCGAGCTTGCGGTACCCGAACCGCACGGCGTTCTTGATGGCGAAGCGGGCCATCGACGACGGCACGTAGCGATAGAACTCGTCGAAGAGGTAGCGCTCCTGGAGTTGGTGCATCTGCTGCCCGAGGCGTCCGTGGGCCCAACCGATCTGGTATGGCTCGCCGGCGAGGTGCAGCTCCCACACGCCGCGCTCGCGGCCCATCCAGCTGGCGCCGACGTAGGCGCGGGCGCCACGCGCCTCGAGGGGGAGCTCGGCTGCGGCACGCGTCTCTGCGGGGATCGGGGGTGGCACCATGCGCGTGGCCCTCAGGAACACGAAGTAGCCGACGACGAGCAACACGCCGAGCGCGACGAGGGTCGTGAGGAAGCGCCGACCGCGGGGTCGCGTGCGTCCGACTAGAAGTTGGCGTTCTGCCTCGGCCACGGCGCACCTTTTAGGCCATGGGGTCGCCGCCGGCAAGCGCACCGCTGCGCCCGACCGGGTCGGTGATAGACTCAGAAAGTGTCGGCCAAGGCGCGCTCGTCTGCTTTCGCGCTGGACCTGCTGACGCAGGTCGGCAGCGCCTGGAGCCGTAGTTCGCTCGGCGCATTGCTCGCGTTATCCGCGGTGGCGGTCGGGTTGGGCTTCGCCATCTTGGCCCTGTGGCTGCGCCGGCGGTGGGCGCAAGAGCGCGAGACCGAGGCGGCGGAGCAGGAACCGCATCGCGTGTGCCCGACGTGTACCCGTAAATATCCTGATGAAGCACGGTTCTGCGCCGTCGACGCCACGCCGCTCGCCTGGGTGGAAGGGGCGCTCGCCGAGGCGAGGCTGGCCTGCCCGCGATGCGATCATGTGTACGACGCGGGCATTCGGTTCTGTCCTCTCGATGCGGAGGAACTCTTGCGCGTCGAGGTCGATCCGGAGGCGAGCGGTGAAGGCCGCCACATCCACAGCCACGACCTGTCGGGCTCCGACATGATCTGCCCGGTCTGCGCGGCCCGCTACGAGGTCGCGGCCGCTTTCTGTGGCCGCGACGGCACTCGCTTGTGTCCGCTGCATTGACGCCCCCACAACGATGAGCAACGTGCGCCGGACCCTCGGACGCTTCGAGGTCACGTGTCTCGGCATCAACGCGATCGTCGGGGCCGGCATCTTCGCGCTACCCGACGACCTGTTCCGCGAGATGGGCGGCGCGTCGCCGCTGGTCTTCCTCATCTGCGGCGTCGGGCTCTTGCCGATCGCATGGTGCTACGCGCGCGCGGCGAGCCGCACCGAGCGCACCGGTGGGCCGTACGTCTACGTGCGCCGCGCGTTCGGCCCGATGCCCGGGTTCGTCGTTGGATGGATGTGCTTCGTGAACTCCATTTTCTCGTTCGCTGCCGTCGCACGAATTGCGGCGGCGTACACCCTGCAGACCACGCCGGGGCTCCACGACAACGAGGTCGTGATTCGCGTGCTCGCGGTGTCCGTCGTGGTGGTGTTCTGCGCGATGAATGCGCTCGGCGCGAAGCCGGGTGCTCGCATCGCGGCGGGGTTCACAATCGGGAAGCTGATCGCGCTCGTGGTGCTCGTGCTCGCGGCAGTGCCTGCGGTGGATCCGAGCCGCTGGCTCATCGCGGCGCCGCACGGGCGCGCCGGTCTCGGCCCCGCCATCTTCATCGCGCTGTTCGCGGCGCAAGGCTTCGAGGTGACGCCGGTCCCGGCCGGGGAGACGAAGGACGCAGCGCGGGTGATGCCGTTCGCGATCCTCGCGTCCCTCATCGGCGCGTCGGTGCTGTACGTCGTGGTCCAAGCCGTCGTCGTCGGCGCGCACCCGGGGCTGGCCGCCGCGAGCGATACGCCGCTCGCGGAAGCAGCCCTCGCCGTCGCGCCTCGCTTGGGCCTCGTGGTCGTGTGGGGTGGCGTGGTCTCGACCTTGGGCTTCGTGGCCGGCAACGCGTTCGGCACCCCGCGCTACGCGTTCGCGATGGCCGAGGACGGGTACCTTCCGAAGGTGCTCGCGTACGTGGATCCACGCCGGGGTGCGCCGCTCGGCGCCATCGCCGCCACCTGTATCTGCGCAGCCATCCTCGCTGCCTCGTTCCCGGGCCGCGCGCTCGTCGGGATCTCCAACCTGGCCGTAGCAGTGCAATACCTCGGGACCTGCCTGGCCGTCGGTCGTGAGAGCTTGCGTGAAGATCGCGCGGGCAAGCTCCGTACCTTGTTGCTGGCGGCGAGCGGCTCCGCGGTGAGCCTGTGGGTGCTCATGCAAGGAGATCCCGTGGAGCGAAAGACCGCAGCGGTGGCGATCGGCCTCGGGGTCATCGTGGGTCTGATCAGCCGCCGGACCGCGAAGGGGCCGGCGAGCAGCGACGAGCGAGTGCTGCCGTGACGGCGGGTATGCGGTCGCTCGTCACGATCTCGATCCTTTGCCTCGCGGGTGCAGCCGCGGGGTCGGAGGCCACGGACTTCGTATTGCCCTCGGGGCAGCGCGTACTGGGTGAATACCTCGACGACATTCAATCCATGGCCGGACAGACCGCGAGGCTGCGCACCGCGATGCAAGCGGTCCTCCACGCCGACATGGGCCACGTGCCCGTTCACGTGGTGGCCATCGACATGATCCGCCTCCTCCACGAAGAAGTGGGCGGGCGACTGCGCGCGGGGTGGCAGCTCCACGGCTTCGAGCTCGACGGCCACGTCTTCGTGCGCCGGGGCCTCGGCGGCGTCTCCGACGAGGTGTTGATCCACGAATGCCTGCACGCGATGTCCCAGCGGTTCGCGAGCGAGGCCCACGCCCGCGGCATCACGGCGCTCGTCGAGGGCGTGACCCAGTACTTCACGCTGCAAGTGCTCGCCGCGCGACCGAGCGATCGACGTCTCCGCAACGAGCGCAACCGTACGTACGTCGCGTACACGCAGCTCGCCGATGCGCTGGCGACACTGGTGGGCGACGACTTCTTGCGCGCCGCGTATCTGGAGGGTGGCTTCACGAAGCTGGCCCAGCGTGTCGATGGGCTGCGACGACAGCGTCAGGTCCTCCAGCGCGCAGCGGTGGCGCTCGACCGCTCCGACGAGCAAGCGGCCGTACGCATCCTCACTGGCGCGAAGTAGTCCGCGAGACTGGCGAGTCCGATGCGCAGCTCGTTGCGGATGGCGTCGCCCGACGGCAAGGACAACGCGTCGTAGGTGCTGCGCAGGTCAGCGCGCAAGCAGGTTTGCGGAAAGCGCGCGGTGCCTTTCTTCACCACACGGTTCACGAGCCCGATCGCGAGCGCCTCGTGCGCGTCGATCTGGCGGCCCGTGAGCATGAGGTCGGGCGCGCGTCCGAGCCCCACGATCTGAGGCAAGCGCACTGTGCCACCATCGACGAGGGGCACACCCCAGCGGCGCTCGAGGCAGCCGAACACGGCGTCCTCCTCGGCCACGCGGAGGTCGCATCACAGTGCGAGCTCGAGCCCTCCCGCGACGGCGGCACCGGCGATCGTGGGCTTGCCATAGCGAAGGCGCGTGGGCCCCATCGGGCCATCGCCGTCTTCGTGCAAGCGGTTCTCGTGCTCGGTGCCGACGGCCTCGAGGTCCGCCCCCGCGCAGAAGTGACCACCCTCACCCCACAGCACACACGTCGCCGCGCTTTCATAGCTGGCGAGGCGCCGCATGGCCTCCGCCAACGCATCCGCGGTGGGACGATCGACGGCATTCCTCACCTCGGGCCGGTGCAACACCACGGTGTGCACTGCGTCGCGCGTCTCGGTTCGTACGTTCACCGCGCGAGCATAGCCGCACTTTTCGCTGCCAGGCAGTCGCGCTAAGGTCTGCGGATGGCCGACGAAGACGAGTACGCCGTTCCCGCTCCCCAGCCCAAAGAGATCGACGAGAAGCTGGCGCTCCAGCTGAAGCACCTCGCCGAAGATGCCGTGCTGCGCGGTCGCCCGAGCGGCGACGAGCGCTGCGACAACTGCCTCTACTATCTCAACCCCGACGAGAAGATCAGCTACTGCTGGCACCCGAAGCTGCGCGTGCTCGTCGGTGACCAGTGGTGGTGTCAGTGGTGGGAGAAGATCGAAGAGTAGAGTGTGGCCCGCTGGTCGCCAGTCGCAGGGGTTCATGATTGGCGACGTACTCGAAGATCTGGTCGTCAGTCATGAGCGTCGCATTGAGATCGATCGCGCACTGGGCGACGTGCGCATCCGGCGTCGATACGCTCACTCCTTTCCTCGCGAGGTGGGCACGCAGGCGGCCGACCCTCAGCCAATGTGTTAGATCGGCGACCGCGAGCGGCAAGTCAGCCAGCAGAGCTTCGAGACTCGCGCGTTGTTTCGCGCTGAGCTTGCCGCTCGTCAGCTCGGCCGCAACCACCGGTGGCAGATAGACGCGAGCTTCCTCGAGCGCCTCGTCGATTTCGCTCTCTACTCGTCGATGTCGATGTCGAGTACGAGACGACCTCGGCGCCGCTTCGCCTTGTTGGCTGCTGATTGGCGTTTTATCAGCTCGAGGTCCCGAACCAGCGTCTCCGTGAGTCCCCGACCGGTCACCTCACACGCTTGGGTCAGCAAGCGCTGCGGCAGGTTTGCGGTCACCCTGCGTGTGACGTAGTTCATACCATCATTCATATCAACGACCATATGCGCGGTCAAGCGAGACTGCCGACTCGCCCCTACCGCTCCTGAGCTCCAGCATCGCGCCGACACCCGCAGCGGAGAAGCGCAGCTCCGCTCGGCGGAGCCCAGGTGGACAGCGATGGGGCGACGTGATAATTTACTCGATACAAATGTCAACTATACGGCTCTTGGCGTCGGCCGCATTTGCTCTCGGCTTCTCTCTCGTCGCCTGCTCGCCCAACAGGTCACCGGGCAACGGGGTCGACATGAGGGGCCCGGCCACCGACGGAATGTCCGGCGGCGCTGACAGCGGCCCCTCGAAAGGCGACGGGACCTGCGCACCCGATTGCGCGCCGGGGAGCGGCTGTTGTCAGGGCGCGTGCAAGCCGTATAGCACCGATCCCGACCGATGTGGCTCGTGCGGCACCGTGGCTTGCGGCGCTGCGCCCGACGGTGGCGTCCGCGCATGTGTCGAGGGCAACTGCATGACCGGATCGTGCCAAACGGGCTTCGTCGCTATCAACAACACGTGCGCGCAGGTCCCCGCCTCCGTCTTGTCCGACTCGTTGAACGGGCCCGCGAAGCTGAAGCTCAGCGCGCAGCAGGCGATCTACGGACGCATGCTTTATCTCGCAGCGAACAACGCGCAAGGCTGCGTCGAGGTCGTCGGCACGACGGACGGCGCGTGCGCGAACCCCGCAGCGTGGGCGACATTCCCCAACGCGGACTGGACCTACGATGCGCCCTCCAAGGAATGGCGCGCCACCACCGCGGCGAACTCATTTCCCCCAGGCATGTACCGCTCGTTCCTCCGCAACAGCATCACGGGCGCCACAATGACGCCGTTCGTCTTCACGCTCACGACGTGCGGCTGGACCACTGGCCCGGTCATCGGTGGCACAGCGACACCCCAGAATTCTTGCTCGCCCACCAATGCCGGTGCGACGTTGGCGGCGAGTGGCTATACCTGGACTTGCACCTGTCCTTGATCGCCGGGCGCGTTTTTTTCTGCGCCTCGCTCGTCTCGACGCTGATCGGAGCCGGCTGTTACGGGCCGCGCATCCAGGATGGCTCGTTCCATTGTGGACCCTTCGGCCTCTGCCCCGAGGGCTACGTCTGCGACACGCGCCGGGTGTGCGTCGATACCAACTCGCCGCCACTCGATCTAGCGCAGCCGATCATCCCCGATCTCGCCACCCAAGCCGGGCTCTTCGGCGGCCGTCTCGGCGTGCTCGACCTCACGGGCATGACCGGGACACTCGACGTGTCGACAATGACCGGCGAGGTCAAGCTGCACGGCACAGCGACGACGTTCGTCGCCGTCGGGTCAGATGGCTTCTCGCGCACCGACCAGAGCGCGGGACCGCTGGTCGCCATATGGAGATTTGCTCGGCTCGTGATCCCTTCCACGATCCTGGTGCGGCCCGCCGCCGACTCTACCGACGCGATCCCGGTGTTCGCGGCAGCGAGCGATATAGTCGTCGAAGGCAGCATCGACTGGCACGGCGCAGGGGGGGTGCGTGGCCTACCCACGATGGCAGGTTCCGATCGTAACGCTGGAGTGTTAGCGGGCGGGGGTGCGGGCACCGCTGATGGCGGCGGCGGCGGCGCGGGCTACGGTGCCGCGGGGAGCGCTGGCATCGGCCCGGGCGCAGGCATCGCAGGCATCGGCTACGGCAGCGCTGCATTGATCCCCGTGCACATGGGCGCGGGCGGTGGCGGTGGTGGCAACATCGGCGGCACCGGTGGCGCGGGTGGCGGCGCGGTCGTGCTGCTGTCCCAGTCCTCCATCACCGTGAAGGCCCTCATCGACGCCTCCGGCAATCCGGGGCTGCAAGGCGCAGGTGGCGGCGGCGGCGGCGGTGGATCGGGTGGCAGCATTCTTCTGTCTGCGCCACAGGTCAGCCTCAAGGCAGGGCACGAGCTGCGCGCGCGCGGCGGCGTGGGCGGTATGGGCAGCGGCACTGGCTACGCTGGCGGCGCCGGCGCGATGGGTCGTATCTTCGTCGCTGGCACGCTCAGCATCGAAGGCCCGCAGACGGTCGATCCGGCGGCGACCCTCTCGCCCACTGCACTCGGCGCGTTCCCGCGCTAGCGCACGGAAGAAGGAACGCCGCAGGGAGCTTCGAGTAGGACGGTATCCTACCTGCTTAGCATTTCCTCGCCGACGAGGTATGCTGAGACTTCTACGTTTAGTTCGTCGCGCTTGGGAGGCATACTTGGTCAGAAGCTCGTTGCGCTTGGCTTTGCTCGGAGTGTTGCTCGCGGGCTGTGATCACCAATCGAGTGGCATGGGCGACCTCGATGGTGGCGTGACGGTCGATGGTGACGTTCCACAGCTCGATGCAGCGTGTGCGGTGGGAGGGGCCAAGGCCGTGTTGAAGCGGCTCAACCTCGTCGTCATCTACGATCGCTCGGGCTCGATGGGAGACGGTACTAACGGCGATCCGGCGACGAAGTGGGTCCCGGTGGGCACGGGCCTCAAGGCATTCTTCCAAGACCCCGAGTCGGTGGGCGTGAACGCGACGCTGCAGTATTTCCCCTACAAGCAGAACCCGCTCGAGCAATGCAACGCGTCGGCGTACTACTTTCCGGACGTGCCGCTCACGGCGTTGCCGAGCGGTGTGTTCGCCACCAACATCGACGCCACCACGCCGTCGGGCCAGACGCCGACGTTGCCCGCGACGCAGGGTGCCATCGCGGCGGCGCAGATGATCGTGCAAAGCGATCCCACCGCGAAGATCGCCATCGTCCTCGTCACCGACGGGGAGCCCGACATCTGCAGCTCGTCGGTGCAGACCGTGTCCGGGGCCGTCTCGGCGGTCGCGGCCACGATCCCCACGTACGTCATCGGCATCGGCCTCGCGCAGAAGGACCTTGAGGCCATCTCGATGGCAGGCGGCACCGGCGAGCCCGTCATCGTCGGTGCGACCGATCCGGTGAAGACGCGCGACGACATCCAGGCCGCGCTCACCAAGATTCGTGGGCAGCAGGTGCCGTGCGAGTTTCCGCTGCCTTCCCCACCCGCGGGCAAGGCGCTCGATATCGACAAGGTGAACGTGCTGTACACGCCGTCGAGTGGTCCCCAGCAAGCGCTGACCTACGACAGTCACTGCACGAACGCCGAGGGCTGGCACTACGACGCGGTGGCGAACCCCACCAAGGTCGTCTTGTGCACCAGCACCTGCACCACGGTGCAGCAGGACAAGGGCGCGAGCGTCGACATCCTCTTCGGATGCCAGACGCGCGGCGACGTTCTGTAAGCAGCGTCGCCGCGGTGACGGGGCCTCACTTCGGACGCGGGATCGCGCTCGCCCTCGTCGCTGCACTCGGCAGCACGGTGGTGGTGGACCGCTGGCTGACGCTGCGCGGCCTCGCGCCCACGGCGATGCCGCTCGCTGCCATCGTGGGTGGCGTGGTGGGCACGGCGATGGTGTTGCCGCTGTACCTGCGCTTCCGCCGTCGTTTGCGGCGCATGATCCGGGTCACCCAGGCGCTAGCCCAGGAGGACTTCGAAGCACCGATGCCGCCGCCGGTCGACGATGAGCTGGGCGAGCTGCAGCGGGCGTGGAAGCGTATGCGGCTCGCGATGGAGGAGCGAATCCTCGGCTTGCGTGGCGAGATGAAGCGCCAGCACTCGATTCTCGCCGGGATGGCCGAGGGCGTTGCACTGTTACATGACGGCGAGATCGTCGCAGCGAACCCCGCCTTCGGGCAGCTCATCGGTGCGGCGGGCGCGCTCGAGGGCAAGACAGTGTTGCAGGCGGCGCGCATTCCCGACCTCGGCGAGATCATCGACGAGTCGGTGCGTGGTGATGCCGAGGTGGTGCGCGAGGTGATCGCCGAGCCGCGCACCCTGCGCGTCGCCGCTCGACCGCTCGGCGGGCCCGAGCGACAAACGGTGGTGGTGCTGCTCGACATGACCGAGGCGCGGCGCCTCGAGCGGCTGCGCCGTGACTTCGTCGCCAACGCGTCGCACGAGCTGCGCACGCCGGTGGCCGCGATCGTCGGTGCGGCCGACACCCTGGCCGACGGTGCCATCGATGACCCTGAGGCGCGAGGGCAGTTCGTCGACATCCTGCAGCGACATGCGAAACGCCTGTCGGAGCTGACCGCCGACCTGTTGGATCTCGCGCGCCTCGAGGGTGGCTACCGCCCGCGGGCCGAGATCGTCGACGTCGCGGAGGTCATGGGGCGCGTCCTCGTCGCGTTGCGTGCGCGGGCCGCCGAGAAGCGCATCACGCTCGACCGTGAGATCGAGGCGGCCGTCGTGCTGGAGGTGGCTGCGGAGCGAGCCGCCGTGGAGCAAGTCCTCACGAACCTGGTCGAGAACGCGATCAAATACACGCCGGCCGGTGGCAGCGTACGGGTCACCGCGAGGACCGGCGCCCGCCTCCACGATCTGCCCGCGCTCGAGGTCGCCGTCACCGACACCGGGCCCGGCATCGCTGCAGACCACCTCCCGAGGCTGTTCGAGCGCTTCTACCGCGTCGACAACGCCCGTTCCCGAGAGCTCGGTGGGACCGGCCTCGGGCTGTCGATCGTGAAGCACCTGGTCGCCGCCAACGGCGGTGAGATCCACGTGGCCAGCGACGTGGGGCGGGGCAGCCGGTTCGCCGTCGTGTTGCCTTGTCCTCGTATTGATCCCAAGAGTTCACAGGAAAGTCACGAGCGCCTCGCGCAAGAGCGTTAGGCTGACGCCATGTCGGACGGACGAGGTCTCGTGTTGGTGGTCGACGACGAGCGAGATCTACGCACCCTGCTCGAATTCAACCTGCGCCAGGTGGGGTACAAGGTCGCGCAAGCCGCGACCGGTGCCGAAGCATTGGCGCGGGCTCGCAGCTTGCGACCGCAGGTGATCGTTCTCGATCTGAATCTGCCCGACGTCTCGGGCACGGACGTTTGCCGCTTGCTGAAGAGCGACGAAGCCACGCGACAGATCCCGATCCTCATGCTCACCGCGCGCGGCTCGGAGTCGGATCGGATCCAGGGCCTCGAGCTGGGCGCCGACGACTACGTGGGCAAGCCCTTCAGCGTGCGCGAGGTCGTGCTGCGCGTCGACGCCGTCGCTCGTCGTGGCACTGGAAAGCCCAGCGGGGGTGCCGAGCGACTGCTCAAGGTCGGGCCCATCGAGCTCGATCTCGATGCCTACCTCGTGCGCGTCGAAGGCCACGAGCTCCCGCTCACGCTGCAGGAGTTCAAGCTGCTCGCGTATCTCGTCGAGGGCAAAGGCCGCGTCCGCACGCGCGACGAGCTCCTCACCAACGTGTGGAACGCCTCGCCCGACCTCGAGACGCGCACGGTGGATACCCACGTGAAGCGCCTGCGCGACAAGCTGGCGACGGCCGGTGACCTGATCGAGACGGTGCGCGGCCTCGGTTATCGCATTCGGCCGGCCTC
>JAYUBF010000142.1:0-1802 GCA_043741435.1 Myxococcales bacterium | reverse complement strand
GCAGATCGCCCTCGCGCATCGCGCTGCGGAGCCGCCGCGCACCTAGTGCGCCTGCCCTCATGACGCTGCGATCCGCTCGGCTGGGCACCGCCCTCGCTCTCGTTGCTCTTGCGTCGATGGCAGTCGCACAAGAGATTCCCCCCTCACAAGAGCCGAGACCCGGCGTCGGCCAGCTCGCCGCGATGCAGGCGCAGCTCGACGAGCTGCGAGCGCAACACGTCGCCCTCCAGGAGAAGCTCGCCGCACTCGATGCGCGGACGGTGGTGACGACCCGCGAGGACCCGGTCGCTCCGAATCAGACCGTCTCGTTCAGCGCGGCGCCCGGTCGTGGCCTGACCCTCACCGTCGGCGACCTGTTCTCGCTCTCCGTCCGGCCGCGCGTTCAGATCCGAGACTCCATCCTCATCCACGGCAACGCGCCGACCACCAACGAGATCAACGTGAAGACGATGCGGCTGTGGCTCATGGGCCACATGCTCAGCAAAGATCTCCAGTACGGCATCCAGCTCGGGTTCGGTGGTGCCGACAGCGACAAGGATTCGCCCTCGCCGATCTTCGACGCGTACGTCGACTACGTCCGCCTGCGCGATCTGCACATCCGCATCGGCCAGTACTTCGTGCCGCTCGGTCGCCTGCGCACCACCTACGAGTACGCGCTCCAGCTGCCGGATCGCGGGCAGGTCGTGAATGAGCTGGGCCTCGACCGTGACGTCGGCATCACCCTGTCGTCGAACGATCTGTTCGGGAGCCACGGCATCGTCGGCTATCAGCTCGGCATCTACGGCGGCGAAGGCAAGAACCGTTTCGGTGGTGCCGCAGTGGGTTTCTTGTACGTGGCTCGCATCGTCGTCACGCCGTTCGGTCCGTTCGACGACTACCTCGAGGGCGACGTGAACCGTTTGCGCAAGCCACGGCTTTCGATCGGCCTCGGCGGCGCCTACAACCAGAACACGAATCGACAGAAATCCACGTTCGGCACCACGCTCACGCTGGGCACCTTCGACTACGGCCACGCCGCCGCCGACATGACCTTCAAGTACGCCGGCTTCGCGTTCGTGGCGGAGGTGCTCTACCGGCAAGCCCGTCAGGCCTCGATGGCAGCGCTGGTTAACGGCGCCCAGGTCCGCGAGTGGTCACGCAGCGCGATGGGCTACGTGATCCAGGCCGGCATGATGGTGCACAAGCGCGTCGAGCTCGTGGCGCGATGGGACGAGCTCCGGTCAATCGGAGACACCGACCCCGCGCTCATCGCGCAGGTCGCGACGGCGGGCAAGGAGATCAACGGTGGCATCAACGTGTTCGTGAACGGCCACGCATGTAAGTTCCAGGCGGACTACCAGTACCTGTTCGGCGACTCGATTCGCGGTGGACGCCACGGCGTGCAGATCCAGCTCGACGCGACGTTCTGACGAGGGTAGGCGATCTCCGCAAAGCAGACGAGCAAGTCGCGGAAATCGTCGGGGAGCTTCACTCGGGCTCACCCAAGCTTCGGATGCGTACCGGCCACAGCGAGCGCGGAAGGGTTGGCCAAGGCTCACCGGTAAATACCCAGGCGGCGCGCGTCAGCTCGACCAGTAGCTCGATTCGGGATGTTGGTGTACCGGCGGCTGGTGAAGCGAGTATTTCCTCACCTAGCTCCAGCACCCGCACGCTAAGCGTCCGCCGCAAAACAAACGCTTTACTTTTAGCTTGCCGAGGATCATGCGAATGGCATGAAGAAGCCTGAGCGGGCGGCGGCCGAGTCAAAGACACGGACGCGCTTTTTGAAGATGAAGAACCAGCTGACGGAACGTGCACGGCGA
>JAYUBF010000141.1:0-1802 GCA_043741435.1 Myxococcales bacterium | reverse complement strand
GATGTCGTCGATGCGTTCGGTCAGGGACTCGGGCGCCTGCGCACGCAAAGCCTCGAGCTCGAGGTTGACTGCGGTGATCAGCTGGCCAAGACCGTCGTGTAGCTCGCGCGACACTCGTGCGCGCTCTTCTTCTTCGGCGCGGATGAGCTCTGTGGCATATGATCGGAGCTTGGACTGCCCCGTCGCTAACCTCGAAGTCAAACTTCGGATCTGGACGCGCAGGTAGGCGATCCAGCCGGAGACCACGGCGATCACCGACGTGAAGATGACAAAGATTCCTACCTCAGGCGAGATCGACAACCGCGGCGCTCCTCTGCCCGAGAGTAGCCCGATTAGGGTCGTGCTGGTCGACGATCACACGATCGTGCGCCAGGGCGTGCGTGCGCTCCTCGGCGCCACGCCGGACATCGTGGTCGTCGGCGATGCCTGCGATGCCACCGAGTGTTTTTCCCTCGTCGACCGCGAGCGTCCCGAGGTGGTCGTGCTCGATCTATCGCTGCCTGGGATGCACGGGACCGAGGTGGTGCGGCAGCTCAAGCTGAGGCACGAGCCGCCGCGCGTGGTCGTGCTGTCGATGCACGCCTCGCCCGAGGTGGTCTCTCGCGCGCGCGGCGCGGGCTGCGACGCCTACGTGGTGAAGGGCGGCGACGTGGCCGAGCTGGCCCAGGCGATCCGCGCCGTCGCGGCGGGCGAAGTCTTCTTCTCGAGCGCGGTGGGCCGGAACCCCTCGCGCGATGCCGTGCCACTCATCGAGCGCCTCTCCGCACGCGAGCGACAGATCCTCACGCTCATCGCCAAAAGCGGCACCAACAAGACCATCGCCAACGAGCTCGGCATCTCGGTGCACACGGTCAATGCCCATCGCACGAGCCTCATGGCGAAGCTGAACCTACACGACGCACAGGGACTCACCCGCTTCGCGCTCGATCATGGCCTCGTAAGTCGCGACGACCCGTAGTCGTCGCGCCGGTGGTCGCCGCGCCTAGCGTGATAACGCTAGCGGCGACGGAGGAGCGAATCGACTCGACTATTCGCGGGGGGAAAGACGCGCGAATATGATCTCGAGATGTCCTTGATTCGCATCCCCCAGCACCGGCAGCAGCCTTGGCGCTCTGCGCGCGGCTTCACGCTGGTGGAGCTGCTGGTGGTGATCGTGATCGTGGGGACGGTGGGTGCGATGGGTGCGAGCCTGATCCGTCGCAACGTCTCCGCCGAGAGCGGTCCGGCCTTCGCGCGCAGCCTCGTCTCCGTGTTTCACGAGGCGCGTCACGCCGCGATGACGACGGGCCGGGCGTCGCGCATTCGGATCGTCCCGAATACCGGCGCACCGACGCAGGTCGTCTCCGAGGTGCTCGACCCGACGGACGCCACAAAGAGCATCTGGCTGCTGAACGGCACCACGACCGCGCCGAGCCACATCCAGTTTTGCGAGCCCGCTGCGGGCGTCGTGCTCTCGACCGTGACGCCAACCTGTCCGCTCACGACGGCGATGAACACTACGCTGTGCTTGGATGCGAACGGCAAGGTCAACCTCACGAGCAGCGCCACCGCGTGTCCCGGCACGGGCAGCGCGACGGCTGCCGCACCCGTGGCAGGCACGGGAGCGACGATCTACTTCCGCGGTACGCGCGAGCTCAACAACGACGTGAAGTACAAGCTGGTGGTGTGGGGCCTCACCGGCCTGCCCAAGTTGATCGACGCATGGTGAGGATGCGCAAGGAACGGGGCATGACCTTGGTCGAGGTCATGATTGCGCTGCTCATCACGGTGGTGGGCCTCCTGGGCGCGCTGTCGATGCTGTC
>JAYUBF010000140.1:0-1807 GCA_043741435.1 Myxococcales bacterium | reverse complement strand
GGTTCAGGCGATGCCATCATCTCGACCTCGAGCCTGATGATCGGCATCGCTGCCACCGCGGCCACCAGACAGTCCGTCCTCGTCGCTGGCGTCGCCGGACTCTTCGCCGGCGCGATGTCGATGGCGGTCGGTGAGTACGTGTCGGTCAGCTCGCAGCGCGACGCAGAGACCGCCGACATCGCCCGCGAGACGCAGGAGCTCGCGGAGGGCCCGCAGGCCGAGCTGCGGGAGCTCGTGCAGATCTACAAGCAGCGCGGGCTCGACGACGACCTGGCCCAAAGGGTCGCCGAGCAGCTCACCCAGCACGACCCGCTCGGTGCGCACCTGCGCGACGAGCTCGGGATCGACCATGCCTCGCTCTCGCGTCCATTTCAGGCCGCGTGGATCTCCGCGCTGAGCTTCGCGACGTTCGCGATCCTCCCGATCATCGGCCTCCTGGTCGCGCCTGCCGTCGCGCGCATTCCGATCATCGCCTCGCTCTCGCTGGCAAGCCTCTTCGGCCTCGGTGCGCTCGGCGCGCATCTGGGTGGTGCGCCCGTCTGGCGCGCCGCGGTGCGTGTGACCCTGGGCGGCGCCGTCGCGATGGCGGTGACCGCGGGCGTCGGCCATCTGTTCGGCGTTGCGGTGAACTGAGCGACACGATCCGCGACCGAGCTGGATCGCCCCCGCCGTCTCTCGTACTGTCACTCATGGACGAAGTTCTGGCCGTGATGGCCGCCGTCGCGCGCGGCGAGTCGGGCGCACGCGCACGAGTGCCCGTCGTCGGAGCGAGAGCCACTTTGGCATCATCGTGGACAGCGTGAAGGAGTACGCCATCCTGCTGCTGTCGCCGAACGGCCACATCGTCACGGCCGCGGATCTCACGTCGAGCGAGCGTGACCGCTTGACCGCTTGACCGCCAACGTGGACGTCATCCTGGCGAAGACCGCGCTCGATTTCGCGGTCTTAATCCATAGAATCGATTCGCTCGTGGCGCGTCCGAAGCTGCCGACGGTAGAGCGCGAAGCAGCCTGAGAGGCGCCCGAGCAGCGCGCGTCGTTCAGGTCGATTGAGGCGGCGCCGCACGCGCGCCTTCGCTTCCCCGCGCAAAGGCGTAGAGACTCGCCATCAGGATAGCCGCGGCCGGTAAGAGCATGGACCATCGGCTCGCGCACAATTTGGTGCTGCGATTCACGCTGGGCCGCAGTGGTTCGGCCGACTACTACAGATCAGCCGGAGTCAACCCGGTGTGCTTCGCCACGCGCGCCAACATGCGCGGACCGACCTCATCGTTATCGTGGAACGCAAAGGTGTAGTCGGGCCAACCAGCGCGCGCAAGAACACGGTGCGAACCGCTGCGTCGCTTCTCGCTCCAGCCGATGCGCGAAAGCGCGGCGAAGAGCCGGCGCGCCCGGACGGACGGCCAGGCGCTCACGCAGCGCGAAGCGACAACGAGAACTGCGTCGACGCGTGTAGCTCGCCGTGATCGATTCGATCGGCAACGACGCGGAGCATGAGCACAGCGACCGCATCGATTGCGGCCTCCTGGGTCGCACCATAGGCGAGCACGCCAGGAAGCGCCGGCACTTCTGCCAACCACCTGCCGTCAGTTTCCTGCTCGACCTCGACCTCGTACTGCATCCGCTTAGTTTAGGCTTCTGTTCTCGCAGTTGCAAACGACCCACGCCTGCTCACGCAGGCACGCGGGCTCATGCGAATATCGGACCTCGCTAGCCTGGATTTCCACGGAGGTGAATTGACTTAAGAATGAGCCGGTTCAGGTGGTCAGGCGAAGAGACGTGCCGTCCCACCACGGTACCGGAACCGG
>JAYUBF010000139.1:0-6170 GCA_043741435.1 Myxococcales bacterium | reverse complement strand
AGCAACAGCGACGGCAGCTCCTGTCTTAGATCACCTATTCCACCAACCTGCAACTTTTTTACTCAACGATGGCCCCCGTCTCCGTTAGTCACCCCCGTCAACTTGGCGCCGTCGCTGCGGCGCAAGGAGGCTGAACAGTTCCCACGCGCACAGGCCGCGGGCTAGGCTGGTCAGCATGTCCAAGGCCAACCACACGCGCGTGCTGCTCATCCGTCACGGCGCGACGACGCTCAGCGCGGAGGATCGCTTTGCCGGCGCCACGGACGTCGATCTTTCGGACGAAGGTCGTCGCCAAGCGAGCGCGCTAGGTGAGCGTCTCACCGTCGAGAACATCTCGGCCATCTACTGCAGCCCGATGAAGCGCACCCAGGACACCGCGCGTCTCGCGGCTGGGGGGCGAAAGATTCCACTCGAGGTCGACGCGGGTCTGCGCGAGATCGATCACGGGCGCTGGGAACAGATGACGCGCAAGGAAGTGGAGCGCGCGTTCCCGGAGGAATACGCCGCGTGGGACGCCGACCCGTTCACCGTGTGCCCCAAGGGCGGAGAGAGCGGCGCTTCCGTCATGGCGCGCGCGCTGCCGGTGTTGCGCAAGATCGTCATCGAGCATGCGGGCTCCACCGTCGCCATCGTGTCGCACAAGGCCACCATCCGTCTCGTGCTCTGCGCCATGCTCGGCATCGACGCCCGTGGCTACCGCGATCGTCTCGACCAGTCGCCGTGCTGCCTCAACGTGCTCGACTTCGCCGATCCGGTGCACGCGCGCCTGCAGCTCTACAACGACACGTCACACTATTCAAACGCACCGAGGCGCCCGGGAGCGGCGCTGTCGAAGTGGTTCGGCTGAGTGCTAATGAACGAGCGCCAGCGTCGGACAGAGACGACCGCGCGTCGCTGCACTGCGGAATCGATCGGGCGGTGCCGGCAACGCGCCCATCGTGCCGAGCGCGGCTTCGAGCGAGCTGTCGAACTGGTTGTTGCCGCTCTTGCGGATGAAGTCGAAGTGCGTGAGCGCGCCGTTGTTGTCGATGGTGAGGCACACGTCGGCTGACAGGTTCTTGAGATCTTCGTCGCGAATGGTGTTGGGCACCTTCCACGCGCTGCCGATCTTGTCGATGAGCTCGAGGATGTAGGGGTCGCCCTTCGCTTCACTGGCGGTGCCGGCGCGTGAGCCTTGCAGAGAGCCGCCTTGCTCCTCGACGGCTGGAGGCCGATCATCGTCGATCATGTTCTTGAAGAGCTCGGAGCGCGTCTTCTTGAGAGGATCGACCTCGGCCTTCTCTTCCTTCGTCGTGTTGATCGGCGCGTCGGCGGTCCTCGCGATCTTGATCTCCGCCTTCGTCACGGTGTTCTTCATGACGCCTTCCTTGTGCGGAAGGAAGTTCATGTCGCGCGGCTTGCCGAACTTCACCAGCTGCGCGTCGACGTAGGCACCGAGCACCGGCTTCTGCGGCGTATCGACCGCGTTGCGACGGAGCCACATGAAGCCGAACACACCCGCGTGGACGAGCACGGTCACGATGAGGCCCATGATCGGGACGATGCCGCTTCTGTGCGTAGGGGTGCCGGGCGCAGACATGGTCCCTATTGCAACGGATCAGTGACGAGTCCGATCTTCTCGCCGCCGTTTCTCGACAAGGAGGCCATCACCTTCACCACCGCGCCGTAGGGAAGGTCTTGATCCGCGTGGACATAGACCTCTTTTTCGGCCTGGAGCTTCGCGTTGTTCTTGAGCGCTTTGTCGAAGTCCTCGCCGAACTTGAAGGGCGTCTTCACGAGGTAGACGAGGCCATCCTTTGCGAACTCCTTCGGCACCGTCACGATGAGCTTGCCCGAGTCGTCCGGGATCGCCTGCGCCTCCGCCTTCGGCAGCGTGACCGGCACCCCGGTCTGCAGCATGGGCGCCGCCACCATGAAGATGATCAACAACACCAACATCACGTCGACCATCGGCGTGACGTTAATGTCGGACATCATGCCGCTACCGGATCCGGAGCTAGGTCCTGACATGCCCATGGTCCGCTCCTACGATCCGGAACGCGCGCGAGCAACGCGCGGTGGGGGGAGGCTCGCGAGGCTCTGCCGAGCGAGGGGGGACGGGAACGTCCCCCTGTTGTAGGCGTCGGACATCATGCCGCTACCGGATCCGGAGCCAGGTCCTGACATGCCCATTTCGAAAAACTCCGAGCTAGCGCAGGAAGTGGCGCTTCACGATGTTGAGGTAGTCGTTGGCGAAGTTGTCCATCTCGGCGCCGAGCACCTTGATGCGACGCGCAAAGTAGTTGAACGCCATGACGGCGGGCACCGCCGCGACGAGGCTGACCGCCGTGGTACCGAGCGCTTCCGCAATGCCTGGTGCGACGGTCGCGAGGTTGGCGGAGCCATTCATGCCGATCTTCTGGAAGGCGTTGATGACGCCGACGACCGTGCCGAACAGTCCGATGAACGGTGCCGCCGATCCGACGGTGGCGAGGAACGGGATCATCCCCTCGAGGTGCGTGGCCTCACTCGTGGCGGCACGACGCAGCGCACGCTCCACGTTCTCGAGCTCGCCGCCTTCGTGAAACGAGTTTGCCTCGCCCTTCGCTTTTTGCCCCTGCAGCTTGGACAGCTCGACGTAGCCTGCACGGAACATGTGCGCGATGGGGCTGCGCTTGTATTGCTCGGCGTCCTGGTAGACCTGGTCGAGACGACGCGCCTGCCAGAATGTGTCGAGGAAGCGTGATGATTCGCTGTGCGCCCGCGCCAGGTAAAAGGCCTTGTAGCCGATCACGTACCAACCGATGATCGACAACAACACCAACAAGAACAGCGTCGCTCGGACCGCACCGGTGGCCTCGAGCAGGAGCTGCAAGAGATCGAAGCCGCCCGAAGGTGCACTGGCGGACGGGGCGAGTAGCATGAGTCCAATCATCGTCGAGCGAAGTATCACGCCATTACACTTCGGGCAACGGTTCGCGCAACGGTTCGGGCAATCGTCCGCGTGGCTCACGCTCGCGTGCGTGCTGGCGATCCCGCTCCTCAGCGGCTGCCTGGGTGATGGCGGCGCGGTCAGCGTGCGCTGGCGAATCGTCGAGCGCGAGACCGGCGCCATCCACGACCCGCGCGACGTCTCCGACGAGACCGGCGAGTGCTGTGCGAACCCGGCTGTGAAGTGTGCGGCGCAACCCGGCTGGCACGTCTCGCGAGTACGCCTGGTCTTTACCGATCCCAGCTCCGAGGCGCAGCTCGCGAATCCACCCGCTGGCCTCGACGCCACCTGCCGCGCGCGCGAGCTCACCACGCCGTTCGAGCTCCCTGAAGGTCTGTACGCGATCGCACTCCGCGCGTTCGATCCCGCGGCGCCCATCGTCATCCAGGCGCAATCACCGAGCCCCGAGCTCCGCACCGTGCGCAAAGCGGAGATCGCCAACCTCGACGTCGTCGAGCTCTCGGTCTCCGTGGCCGTTCAGTAAACCAGCACCGCTGACTCTACGGAATGACGACGGCGGTGCTGATCGTGCCGAGGTTGCCCCCTGCCGGGTAAGCGTAGCTCGCGAAGGCATCGGTGCCCCACACCATCACGCCGAACTGACCATCGCTGTGGGCCTCGTGCGGACCGTTGGTGCACGTGCCGATGCCGACCCCTCCGCGGACCAGGTCGACCTGCGCGTACTCGTAGGTGCCCTTCGTGCCGATGCCCGTCCAGCCCTTCACGACGCCGAGACAGTCGACGGTGACGTCCTTGAAGCCGGCGCCGGTGTTCACCCGGGCCAGGGTCAGTGTGGTGGTGCCGTACGTGGGGTCGGTGAAGTAGACGTACTTCGAGAGAAACTGCGCTGGCGCCACGAGGTTCACGAACTCTTCGTCGCCGAGCGCGCCGTCGAAGCCGCCGCCGGTGGTGCCGGGGCGGCTGCCGTCGTTGAGCGAGCCACCCGTCATCATCTGCGCGACGTAGAATGGATGCGCGGCGTCCTGACTGGTGACGGTGAACGGCAGTGTGGTCTGGAAGTCGACGACGAAGCCTCGCTTCAGCGTCGGTGGTGCACCCGGCACGGGTGGGTCGTACGTGAGCATCGTGCCATCGACGGCGCCGACCAGCCGATACGGAATGGACTCGGGCGAGAGCGACGCGCGACGCGTCGTGTATGGCGCGGCCACGTACTCCGAGCCGAGCGCCGAGATGGGCGGCACCATCTGATGCGCGGCATCGCAACCACCGCCTCCGCTCGTGGCCGACGACAGGCAGAGATACGCGGTGCCACCGACGAAGACGACGGGCTTGTCGCTGGAGATGATGCTCCCGCTCATCTCGCCCTCGTCGACGCCCTGCTGGACGCCTTCCCATTGCGCGTACTCGCCGGCATTGAGCGTCACCGACGTGACCACACCGGCGGGTGCGCCCGACACCGCGGGTCCAGCCGGCAAGCTCGCGGTCGGGTTGATCTGGATCGTCGTGTTGTCCTGCGACGCGATCACCTGGATGAACCGCGGTCCACCGTCCCGATCGCCGAAGGGGGGAACCGCGGCCACATAGTTGGTGCCCCACGCGCTGGTCGGGAGGAGCAGCTCCGCCGATGGCAAGTACGACCCGGCGCCGCCGTAGGGAAGGATGTCGTAGGCGCTCACGGGTACGTCCGTGCTGACATGGAAGGCCTGCCCTTTTCCCGAGCCATCGAACGACGTCGCACCCGGTACCGCTTGGGTGACCGGACACGCGAGCGAGTTACCGATGTTCATCGAGCTCGGGTCGCTCGAGAGGAACAGCACGGCCACCTGTCCAGGCGGGAGGCCCGTCGCCGGCAACGGCGCCCAGAGCATGGCCTGCGGGCTGCTGCCAGTGGCGATCCTGCCGAACTTCGTCGCGTCGTAGCTGGTGCCGCCGCGGCTGACCGTGATGTGGACCGAGCTCGTCCAGTTGTTCGCGAGGAACACCGCGTGACAAGGCGGTGCGATGCCGAGCGTGAAGGGCGCGGTGGCGGCCATGAAGTCGCAGCCCACGTTGCCCTGGGACATCGACGCGGCGCCGCAAGCAGGAATGCATGCGCCTCCGTAACAGCCCTGGTCCGCCGGGCATGCTTGCACGAGCGCGCCGTTCGCGTCGGTGACGCTTTGCAAGTCGGCGCTGCACTTGCGACCACTCAGGTTGGCCCCGCCGTCGCCGCCGTTCGCGCCGTTCCCGTCCCCGTCCCCGTCCCCGTTCCCGTTCCCGCCGCGACGACTGTCACTGTTGCAGCCAGAGCCGCACGCCACGACCAGGAGACCGACGCAGGCCAAAAACAAGAAGATCCGCATCGGAGAACGCTAGCATTTGATCTCGCTTGCGCGACAGGGGGCATCGCGCAACGCTCCCGGCCATGAGCCTCGCCGATGGTTTCATCACCCACACGGTAGACAACCAGGCCGCGCCGCTCGCGCCGTACGATGCGTGGTCCACCGACTTGCCGCTGCGCGAAGCGGTCGCGCGCGAGGGTGCTGCTTGGGCTGAACCCGCGCTGGCGCGCTTCGGCCCCGTCGTCGGTGGCGAGATGTCGGTGCTGGGGTTTCTCGCCAACGAGAACAAGCCGAAGCTCCACTTGTTCGACAGCCGCGGCAATCGCCTCGACGAGGTCGAGTTCCACCCCGCCTATCACCGCCTCATGGAGATCGGCATCGAGCACGGCGTCTCGAGCTACGGCTGGCGCAATGCGACCAAGCCCGGCGCGCACGTGGCCCGTGGCGCACTCTTCTATTTGTTCGGTCAGCCCGAGCAAGGCGTTTGCTGTCCGCTGACGATGACGAACGCGTGCATCCCAGCGCTGCGCAACCAGCCGAGCCTCGCCGAGACGTGGCTCCCACGTATCACCGCCAACGAGTACGACGGCCGCGTGCTGCCGGCCTGGGAGAAGCGCGGCAACACCATCGGCATGGGCATGACCGAAAAGCAGGGCGGATCCGACGTGCGCACCAACTCCACACGCGCGCAGCCAGTGGCCAATCGCGGTGCCGGCATGTTGTACGAGCTCGTGGGTCACAAGTGGTTCTTGTCTGCGCCCATGTGTGACGCGTTCCTGGTGCTCGCACAGGCAGAGGGTGGCCTTTCGTGCTTTCTCCTGCCGCGCTTTCGTCCCGACGGCACGCGCAACGCGATCCGCATCCAGCGGCTCAAGGACAAGCTCGGCAACTGGTCGAACGCGAGCTCCGAGGTGGAG
>JAYUBF010000138.1:0-1820 GCA_043741435.1 Myxococcales bacterium | reverse complement strand
CGCTTGCCCTTTCCCAGCACCAGCATCCGCTCCACCGCGTTCTTCAGCTCGCGGATGTTCCCAGGCCACGGCAGCTCCATCATCCGTCGCACCACCTCGCCGGTGATCTCCCTGGGAGGGGCATCGGGTTGCTGCGCTGCGAATCGCTCGGCGAAGTGGGTGACGAGCAGAGGGATGTCGTCTCGGCGAGCACGGAGCGGCGGCAGATGAATCGGGATCACCTGAAGCCGATAGTAAAGATCCTCGCGGAACGTGCGTTCTTGCACCGCTCGTGCGAGATCGCGATTCGTCGCAGCGACGATGCGAACGTCGACGTGACGCTCCGCGCCTCCACCCACCGGACGCACGGACGAAGTCTCGAGCGCGCGTAGAAGCTTGGCCTGAAGCCCGATCGCCATCTCGCCGATCTCGTCGAGGAACAGGGTTCCGCCATCCGCTTCGACGAAGAGCCCCTTCTTCGCCTCACTCGCACCGGTAAACGCGCCGCGGGTGTGCCCGAACAGCTCCGATTCGAGCAAGCTGTCCGAGAGGGTCGCGCAGTTCACGGCGATGAACGGCGCACGCGCGCGCGGGCCACCGTGATGCAGCGCGCGCGCAACCAGCTCCTTGCCGGTGCCGGACTCACCCGAAACGAGCACGGGGGACGACGTCGGGCTCACGCGTTCGAGCAGGTCGTAGAGTTGCAGCATCACCGGGCTCTTCCCGATGAGGTTGTGAAAGCTGAAGCGTTCCTCGACGGCGCGGCGGAGTTGTTCGTTTTCTCGTCGCAAGCCGCGCTCGGCGAAGGCTCGCTCGAGCCAGAGCGCAACCTCGTCCATCTTGAATGGCTTCGTCAGATAGTGCGCAGCGCCACGACGAACCGCTTCGACTGCGCCATCGATGCTCCCGTAGGCAGTCATCATGATGACAGGACGTGTGGCATCTCCAGCCAGCGCGGCAGCAAGCACGTCGAAGCCGTCGCTGCCGTCCATGCGGAGGTCCGTGATCACTGCATCGAAAGCTTTCTTCCTGAGCGCAGCGATCGCTGCCTTCCCACGCACCGCGACGTCGGCGCGATATCCCTTCTTCGCGAGGAACTCGGCGACGACCTCGGCCATCTCCCCGTCATCGTCGACCACGAGGACCCTCGAAGAAGTCATGTGCGCTGCTCCGGAGGCGCCGGAGCCCTCGGCAAGAGCGCCCGGACGGTCGTCCCCTGCCCCAGGACGCTCTCGATCTCGAGGGTCCCGCCGTGGTTTTTCATGATGTCCGCCGCGATGCTGAGGCCGAGCCCCGTACCCTGTCCGCGCTTCTTAGTGGTGAAGAACGGGTCCATCACCATCGGTAGATGCTCGCTCGCGATGCCCGATCCGTCGTCGGAAATCTCGATCGCCACGCGGTCTCCCACGACCCTTGCGCGGGCCCATACGTGTCCTGCTGGCGCGCAGGCATCGCATGCGTTCATCAGGAGGTTGACCAAGACCTGCTCGAGCTGGCCGGGGTCGGCCGCGACGGCATCCGTGGTCGCATTGATCTCCACGTCGAGCGCCACCTGCGCTTGACGAAAGTGAGGCTCGAGCAGCGTAGCGGCTCCACCGAGCGCCTGCGCAGGCGTGACAGCCTCGGTTTTGATCGTTCGGACACGCGCAAAATCCAGCAGCTGCCGAATGGTCGTTCCGACTTTGTCGACCTGCGCGAGGATCGAGGCCACATTCTTGCGCGCGGGCTCCCCTGCGTCACCGTCTCGCCATTGATCTCAGCGGCCGCAGAGGCTTGAATTCGCGAGGAATTGGGATCTTTATTGCAGGATGGGAAATCAAACAGCACTCGACTGGTCAGCG
>JAYUBF010000137.1:0-1821 GCA_043741435.1 Myxococcales bacterium | reverse complement strand
GCGACATGTAGAGGTGGTTCACGGCTCGGTGGCTCCTTCTGCTGCACTCGCGGGCACCGGCCTCGGGAACGGAATGATCTGCGCGCCCCGTGTCTCCTCACGACCGGGGAGCGCGGCGGCCTCGGACGCGGCGGGGATGCCCAGCTCCTCGATGTAGTAGCGATAGCCTTGCTCGGTGAGGAAGAGCTGCCGGTTCATGGCGAAACGCTGCTCGACGGTGTCGCGGCTGACCAGCGAGTAGAACAACGCGGACCCGCCGTTCGCCTTGGGCCGCAAGATCCGACCCAAGCGCTGGGCCTCTTCTTGTCGCGATCCAAAGGTCCCGGACAGCTGGACGCAGAGGCTCGCGTCGGGAAGATCGATGCTGAAGTTCCCCACCCGCGACAGCACGAGCCTCGTCTCCTGCCCTTCACGAAAGCGCTTCAGGATGCGCTCGCGTTCTCGCTGTGGTGTCTCCCCCGTGATGATCGGCGCGCCCAGCCGTTTCGCTGCTGCGGCCAACTGATCGAGATAGGTGCCGATCACGAGCGTCGGCTGACCGGGATGCTGCGCCAGCAAACGAGCAGCCTCCTCGACCTTTATCGGGTTGGTCGCGGCCAGGCGGTGCTGCTGATTGGGCTCGGCCGTATCGTACTGAACCCGCAGCGCGTCGCTCATGGGCACGCGCAACTCGTAACAGCTGGCCTCGGCGATGAAGCCCTGGGCCTCGAGTTGCTTCCACGGTGCGTCGTAGCGCTTGGGACCGATCAGGCTGAAGACCTCACCCTCTTGACCATCTTCGCGAACCAAGGTGGCCGTGAGCCCCAAGCGCCGTCGGGCCTGGATCTCGGCGGTCAAGCGGAAGACCGGGGCCGGCAATAGGTGCACCTCGTCGTAGATGAGCAGGCCGAAACCGCGCGCTGCCAGCGTCTCGAAGTGAGAAAAACGCGTACCTTTCTTGTGGGTCAGGATCTGGTAGGTCGCGACGGTGACCGGACGGATCTGCTTGCGGTCACCCGAGTACTCCCCGATCTGGTCTTCGGTGATCTCCGTCTTGTCGAGCAGCTCCCTTATCCACTGGCGCGCCGCGGTCACGCTCGTCGCGAGCACCAGCGTCTCCATGCCCACTTCGGCCATCGCCGCCATCGCGACCACCGTCTTGCCCGCGCCACACGGCAACACCACCACGCCATGGCCTCCCGCGCCGTCGCTGCCCGCGCCATGGACGAAGGAGGTGGCGGCCTCGCGCTGATAGTCGCGCAGCACGAACGGCTGACCCGCCAAGGTGTGCGCGCGCAGGCGAACCGAGAGCGCCGCGCCTGGCGTGAACCCCGCCCGATCGTCGACGGGGTAGCCGAGCTTGAGCAGTTGCTGCTTGATGCGGCCGCGATAAATGCCATCCGCAGTGAAGCGGTCGGTCCCCGTCGTGGTGAGCATGGGTCCGAGCGTCTTGTGAGCGGCAATGAGCGGGTAGAGCGCGGGATCGCACGTGGTGAGGACGAGGCGATCAGGCTCGTCAGCAGCCTCGAGTTTTAGCTTGCCATAGCGCGACATGAGGTCCCGTATCTCTACTGCCACATTTTGCGGCACCGGATATCGGCAATACATGTTCAGCCAGCCAGCGATGGTGGCAGCGTCGAGCCCGGAGGCGGCCGCGTTCCACAGCGCCAGAGGTGACAGCCGGTAGGTGTGCATGTGCTCGGGAGACTTCTCGAGCTCCGCGAAGCGTGAGAGCAGCGCGCGCACCTCTTCGTATCGCGGCGCATGCGTGTCGACCAAGAGCGAGCGATCCGCCTGAACGATCAGTGGATTGTCGGGCAGTGGATTGTCGGGCCGCGGCGT
>JAYUBF010000136.1:0-1821 GCA_043741435.1 Myxococcales bacterium | reverse complement strand
GCTTCGGGATACGACGAGCCATCGCCGTCTGGCCGCCTTCGAAGCCGGGCTTCGGGATGCCGTGGTGGCCGGTGCGGGCCTTCTGACCCTTTTGGCCCTTGCCCGAAGTCTTGTGGAGACCCGAGCCGTGGCCGCGACCGAGCCGCTTCTTCGTTTTCGTCGCGCCGGGGTTCGGAGCGAGAGTGTGCAGTGTCGTGCCCATGTTCTACCTACCTACTTCTTCGCTGCCGGCTGCGCTGCCTGGTGGTCAGCTGGCTCGACGGTGACGAGGTGCGAGACCTTGCGAATCATGCCGCGGACGGCCGGCGTGTCGCTGAGAATGACCGCCTTGTTCATGCGGGTCAAACCAAGTCCCTTGATGGTCAGCTTCTGGCGCTCGGGGCGATTGATACCCGAGCGAGTGAGCGTAACTTTGAGCTTGATGGCCATCTGCTTAATTCCTTCTTTATTCTCAGCCTGGGGTCTTAACCGAGGAGGCTCTCGAGCGTCTTGCCGCGCGAGCGAACCACCGCTTCGGCAGAGCGAAGCTGCTGGAGCGCGTTGATCGTCGCGTGGATTACGTTGTGCGGGTTCGAGGTTCCGATGCACTTCGTGAGGATGTCTTGAATGCCGGCGACCTCGACGAGGTTGCGCACCGCGCCCCCGGCGATGACGCCGGTACCCTGCGAGGCGGGCTTGAGGAGAACTTCACCGGCGCCAAACACACCCAGCACCTCGTGCGGGATGGTGTGCTTGTCGAGCGGGATCTTGAAGAGGTGCTTCTTCGCCTGCTCGGTGCCCTTGCGGATGGCTTCCGGCACTTCGTTGGCCTTGCCGAGGCCAGCGCCCAGGTGACCGTTCTGGTCTCCCACGACGACGAGCGCCGAGAAAGAGAAGCGACGACCGCCCTTGACGACCTTGGCGACGCGGTTGATGTAGACGACACGGTCGACGAGCTCGCCGACCTCGTTCATGTTGATTCCCACGCGGAGTCTCCTTGGCCTAGAACTTCAAGCCGGCTTCACGCGCGGCATCGGCGAGCGCCATGATGCGCCCGTGGTAAATGAAACCGTTGCGGTCGAAGACGACCTTCTCGATGCCCTTCGCCTTGCAGCGCTCGGCGATGGCTTTGCCGATCATCTTGGCGCGGTCTATTTTCTTGCTCGGCTTCTCCAGGCCCTTGAGCTCGGCCATGATCTTTTCGTCGAGGGTCGACACCGAGGCCACCGTCTGGTGGGTCACGTCGTCGACGACCTGGGCGTACATGTGCTTGGAGGAACGGAACACCGACAAGCGAGGACGATCGGCAGTGCCGTTCACCTTCTTGCGGATGTGCGCCTTGCGGCGGTCGCGGGTCTCGAGCTTGGTCTTCGCCATGTTCTTTTCTCTTGGGTTCCGTCAGCCGATTCGGCCGACGGGTTTCACTTCACTGAGGCTAGGCCGCGCCGGTCTTTCCGACCTTGCGACGAATGACTTCTTCGACGTACTTGATGCCCTTGCCCTTGTACGGCTCGGGGGGACGGATCTCGCGGATCTTCGCGGCGGTGGCGCCGACGAGCTCCTTGTCGATACCGCTCAGCACGACGATGTTCTTGTCCACCTTGGCAGCGATGCCCTTCGGCAGGTCGAACACAACGGGGTGCGAGAAGCCGAGCGCCATGTTGAGCTTCTGGCCCGCGACCTCGGCGCGGTAACCGACGCCGTTGATCTCGAGCTGACGCTCCCAGCCGTCCGAGACGCCCTTCACCATGTTGGCGAGGAGCGCACGCAACATGCCGTGCTTGGCGCGGTTCTCACGACCGTCGTCGGCGCGCTCGACGTGAGCCTCGGACCCTCCGGCAC
>JAYUBF010000135.1:0-6203 GCA_043741435.1 Myxococcales bacterium | reverse complement strand
ACATCTTCGGCAACTCGCCGGCTAGAGAGCCGATGAGTCGAGGTGGCTTCGGAAACCGGGGACGGGCAACAGGCGACCGGCAACGGGAAATTGGAGAGCTCATCAGCGGGGACCGCGCGGCAACGCGCAACGCCCGTCGTAACGTCGCCGCATTTCCCGTTGCCGGTTGCAGGTCGCCGGTTTCCTCTCCGTCGAAAGATATGATGACTCATGAGCGCCTTGCGCTAGCCTCTTGTCCCATGGCACTCGAATTCATCAAGCGATTGTTCGGCCGCAGCGAAGACCGCCCATCGATCGTGCAGGTGCTCACGCCGAGCGTGGTGGGTCCCGATCGCCCTGCCACGCGTTTGCTCATCGCCGGCGTCACCGTCGTGGGTCTCGCCATCGCGGGCTCCCTCGCGCTCACGTCTCTCATCACCTTGGTGGGTGCGCTGCTCGCGCTCTATTTCTTGCTCAACCAGGTGCTGGGGATCGAGCTCGACATGGATCCACGCGCGTTCGTTGCCCGAGCGCAGCGCTACGCCTCACAAGCCCGCGCAGCATGATCGGCTCGTCAGAAGGTCGGGGTCATGAGGCCCATCGAGTCGTCGTGACCACCACCACCAGCACCACTACCGGCGTTCGTCTTCTTCTTGCCACCGCCCGTGTGGCCGGACGGCTTCTTGCCCACCGGCGTGCCGACAGCAACAGGGGCCGACGCGTCCTTGGCGAGTGACAGCGCGATCTCGCGTGAACGATCAGTCTCGATGACCTTGCGTTGCGAGGTGAAGCCGCTCTTCCGGATGTCCACTTCGAAGGCGGCATCGCCCTTCTTCACGTCGATGTCGATCGGGGTCACGCCGAGCATCTTGCCGGCGCGCACGACCTCGGCGCCGGCGGGATCCGACGTGATCGTGATCGTGTTGACCTCGTCCTTTGCTGGTGCGACGGGCGGGGGGGAAACTTTCCAGTCGCCGCCCGGTGCCGTCGGAGGCGTGCCGGTTTGGCCGGCCGCAACGACAGTGCCGCCGGTGGCGCGTTTGTTCATGTACACGAAGCCGCCGATGCCGAGTGCGAGCACCGCCGCGAGGCCCATGAACAGTGGCGCCTTCGACTTGGTGGCTGGCACCGAATCGACCTCACCCGCGGAGCCCGACAGCGTCGTCGGCCGGTTGCCCGCAGAGGCAGTGGGGCCGACGTTCGTGACGCCGGTCTGCGCTCTCATCGCGCCAGTCTGGCGGGCGCCGGTCGCCGCGTAACCTGGGAGCTGCTGATAACTCGAGAAGTGCGTCGACGCATCGGCGACGGCAGCCCCGAACTCTTCCATGGTCTGGAAGCGACGGTTCTTGTCCTTCTCGAGCGCGTGCATCACGATCGCTTCGAGCTCTGGCGTGATGTCGGCGTTGAGCGTCGAGGGTGGCTCGGGCTCGCGGGTGAGGTGGGCCACGAGGATCTCACCGAAGCCATCGCCGGGGAACGGCACCCGACCGGTGAGCAGCTCGTACATCACGACGCCCAGCGAATACACGTCGGAGCGCGAGTCGATGAGGCCCTTGCCCTCGCACTGCTCCGGGGACATGTACGTGGGCGTGCCGATGACGAGACCCGTGCGGGTCTTGCTCGACGAGGTCCCACCGTCGCCGGTGAGCTTGGCGATCCCGAAGTCCAAGATCTTGGTGAAGTTCTTGTCGGTGCCGCGCGTGCAGAGATAGATGTTCTCGGGCTTGACGTCGCGGTGGACGATGCCCTTCGCGTGGCTGGCGGAGAGGCCCGAACAGCACTGCGTCATGATGTGCATCGTCTCGTTGAACGCGAGGCCGGTGCGACGAAGGCGCGCTGCGAGGCTCTCGCCGTCGAGATACTCCATGATGAAGTACACGACGTCGGCGCCGACATCGCTCTTCACTTTGCCGAAGTCGACGATGTCGACGATGTTCTGGTGGCCGATATCGTTCACGGCCTTCGCCTCGTTGAAGAAACGCGTGACGATGTCTTCCTTCGCGGCGAGCTCCTCGAGGAGGACCTTCACGGCGACGCGCTTGCCGATGAGCGGGTGCTCACCGAGATAGACGGCGCCCATACCGCCTTCGCCGAGCTTGGCCTTGATTACGTAATTGCCAATCTGCTTACCCACCAAAGACATCTACGCACCCTCTCCCGGTCGTTCATTATATCGACCGCCAGCAGACACCGTCAATTCAGTACGACCCAGTCGCCGAATCGGTCGTACGCCGAATCGGTCGACTGCGCGGCACCTCAAGACTACGGAACAGAAAGCGTGGCCATCCCGGTTTGGGCGTGGCTCGCGAGGAAGCGGGTGCTCTGCGCTGCCGCCGCCGGCACGTCGAACACCACGAAGTGTCCGTCGTTCTTGGGACCCGGGTCGTACTGGCAAAGCACGCCGGTCGCCCCGCCGGCGACGTTTGCGGCTTGCGGTGCGTCGACGAAAGCTAGGCCTGCCACCGACAAGTAGGGAATTGGGTCCAGCTGGGGCTGGACGGGCTTCACGCCGGCCGCGAGCGCGAACGCCTGGATCGTCGCGACGGGCACGTAGCGGTCGCGCAGTCCCTGCGACACAAACACGCTCTTCGCGCTCATGCCCGCGGGCGGCTCGACGAAGTAGCGACGCGCATAGTTCCCGGGATCGCTGTCGTCGAAATAGCCCTGCAAGAGATTGAGCGCCGGATGAAACTCATCGACGGCCATGCCGAAGAAGGATTGCACCAGCGTCGCGATGTCGATGGGCTTGGTCTTGCCGAGCAGCGCGAGCACCAGGCCGGCACCGACCCCGGAGAACACGGCCGCCTTGATCTCCGGCTCCGCAGCGACGTATTGCGAGCCAGTGAGGCTACCTTGCGAGTGGCCGAAGAAATAGATGCGCGTCGCATCGAAATGAAAATCGCTGCTCGCAACGGCGTTCGCCTTCACGTCGATGGCCTTCAGGAGGCGCAGCAGCTGGAAGTCGTCGAGCGCACCCTGCTTCGGGTTGTCGTGCGCAGCCAGCAGGTTGTTGAAGTTGAAGAAGGCGAGGTTCGGGTCGGTGTCGGCCGGCGCGCGCGGACCGTGCAGGACTTGATCGATGGAGATCACGGCGAAGCGCGCCATCGCGGTGCCCGCCTCGTCGGCGACGAGCGAGAGGCGATCGGCCGTCCCGTCTTGCACGAAGCTGAGGTAGGTACCGCCGGTGCCGTGCGCGTAGATCACCACCGGCCAGCCGCTCGCGGGCATGCTCGCCTTCGGGATGCTCATGGCCACGCGCATGGACTCGGTGTGGTCAAAAACTGGCTTTCCGTCGCTGCCGAGGTGGATCGAGCCACCGCTGGTGAGATACGGCGGCTCCCCTTCTTGGAAGTTCGGCGCGTCATACGTGCCGGTGTAGAGGTCGTAGGCAGCTACGTTTCCCGTGCGCTGGAGGCCCGCCAACGCTGGCGCAGGGGTCGCGTACACCGCGGTGCGCAGCTCGTCCATCAGCTGCGTCACGTCCGAGGTCGTGTAGACGCTGGCGTGCGTGACATGGCTCGTCAGCTCGGCATGCTCCGCGAGCCACGTGCGCAATGGCGCATATGCCGTCGCGGCGCGGGTCTCGACCTCACCCGTCGGCGTGTTCGCGAGCACGCGCGCGAGCGGCTCGGCGATGCGACAAGCAAGACCGCTCGTGCCCTTCACGCCGTCGGTGACGATGGCGGCATACGTGGACTTGGATCTCGGCGGCACCCCTGGGATCGGCTGCACCGCGAGCCAGTCGTCACCGATGAAGTCGAGGTGCTTGGCGTTGAACTGCGAGCGCACGGGGATGCGCTCGCCGCGATGCGAGGACCCCGGCGTGATGTCGACGAGGAACACGCTCGCGCTCGGCTGCAGGCTCGCCATCGGGTCGGGCAGCGTGCTCGGATCGAGCGCAGCATCGAAGCGAAAGTACACCGCTTGGGTGTTGCCGAAGCCGCGGGCGTGTCCGTCGATGGTGTCGACGAAGGTGCCCACCAGATCTTGGGAGCGGTGGTAGCCCGCGAGCGCCGGCGTGCCGTCGCTGTCGAGGCGCAGGTCGTTCGGGTACGGCAGGGCGTAGAAGTCGACGGTGGTCGGTGCCGTCAGCGTCGTGAGATCGAACAGCGCCTGCGGCCCCACCGTGGGCTGCGGCGCCTGCATGTCCGGTGCGACCGTGCTCGGCGGGTCACATGCGATCGCTACCGTCGCGCAGAGCGCGAGCAGACGCAGCCGGCTTGTCACATCCCCGCGCGTGGCAGCCCCGACGCTTTCAACACCTCACGACTCGACGTGTAGTCGCCAGGCAACCCCTTCATGTCGGTCGCGGCGATGTTGGAGAAACCGGCCTTGCGTACGATGGAGTGCCACATCGACGGCTTGTACACGTCCCCCGCGAGCATCGAAACGATCACGGAGCAGATCGTGGGGTTCACCGCCGACGTGATGAGGATGCGGCGGAGGTTCTCCGCGTAGAACTCCGACACCAGCGTCTTGAAGATGTCCATGCCGCCGATGCACTGCTGCTGGTACGGGGCGAAGCGCTCCGACGAAAAGTCACCGTCGGTGAGCGCGCTGTCGAGGTGCTCGACGGCGAACCGCGCACCGTTCACCGCGAGCAGCACGCCCGTCGAGAACAGCGGATCCACGAACGCTGCCGCGTCGCCGACCATCAACATGCGGTCGGCGTGGAACTGCTTGCAGCGATACGACCAGTTGGCTTGCGAACCGACCTCTTGCAGCGGCTTCGCATCCTTCATGAGCGCCGACAGGTGCGGCAGGCTGCTCAGCACCTGGTGATACATCTCGTGGCGCGACTGGCCCCGATTCACCTTGGTGTAGCTCTTCTCGAGCACGAAACCGACGGAGGTGTCACCGTCCTTGAACGGGATGACCCAGTACCAGCCACCGTCGAACAGACCGATGATGATGTTGCCTTCCTCGAGACCCTGCTGGCGCGGGATGCCCGTGAACATGCAGTGCAGCGCGACGTTGGTGGTGATGAGATCGTCATGCACCTTGAGTTGCTTCTTGTTCGCCATGAGCGCGTCGCGACCGGTGGCGTCGACGAACACGGGTGCGCGCACTTCATAGTCTTTACCGTCGCTGCCCATCGCGTGGACGACCACACCGTCGGAGAGAAAGTCCACGTTCTTGACCAGGGTCTCTTCACGAACCTCGGCGCCGAGCTCGATCGCGCGATCGAGCAACAGCTTGTCGAAGTCCTCCCGCTTCACCTGGAACGCGTACGGCCGGCCCGGGCGAATGGCGGTGTCGAAGTAGTAGGTGAACTCGGCGCTCGATTCCTCGTGGATGAAACGCGCCCCGGGCTTGTGGATGAACATCTCGTTCATCCGATCGAACACGCCCAGCTCTTTCCAGAGATCGTTGCCGAAAGGCAGGAGGGACTCACCGATGTGGAAGCGCGGGAACTTCTCGCGTTCGAGCACCAGGGCCGTGCGCCCACGTTGGCGCAGGAGGTTGGCCGTGGAGGATCCGGCCGGCCCGCCGCCGGCGATGATGACGTCGAAGTCGTAGGTCATGGGTCAGAGCTCGTCGATGTCGGTCATGAAGCGCTTGAGCTGACCGTCGATCATGAGGCTGCGTTCGCGCGCGTCGTACCGGTTCTGGCGATACCCGTTCTGCACCTCTTCGAACTTCTTGCGCTCCTCTTCGATCATCTCGCGGAAGCGACCCATCTTTCCGGAGATCTCCTTCTGGTTGCGCACGAAGAACGCCACCAGGGACGCGGCCGTGGCCGCGGTGAGCAACATGCCGATGGGACCTCCCAGCGCATACCGGAGACCGAGCCGAAGCGCGACCACGCCGACGGCGCCCAGCGCCACGTTCTTGAGGCCCTTCTCACCGACGACGACCTCCTTCGCCATCGCCGTGGTTTGCCCCGAAGCGATGAGCAAGGCGACGAAGTTGGCGCGCCGGCTGTTCCAACCGCGCTCGTAGTACTCCTTGATCGCGAGGCGGAGATACTCCTCGAAGGTGTCGTACGCAGCGTTATGAGTCGACGATTCGGGGGGTTGCTCTGGGGTTGCCATCCTGCCGGTGAGCCTAGCACGGACCTCCCGGGCATCCGCCAAGCAGCAAGACCCGTGCTGCCATTTGCTGCGCTGAGAAGCTTTACCTCTTTGCTCAAGAGCTGTCCATAAATGGACAGCTCTTGAATCTATCAGGGGAGGACTTGCCCGTCCTCCCTCGTCGGGCAGAGCCCGACGAGCCTCCCTCCA
>JAYUBF010000134.1:0-45583 GCA_043741435.1 Myxococcales bacterium | reverse complement strand
GCGCGGTCCCCGTGCCGAACCGCCCCGTCGGCCCGCCGAACCTCCGGGTGCTCAAGTGACGCATCCCCTCGCTGTCGTCAAAAGGGAGCCGCACCCATATCGCCTACCGCAGCGCGCCGGGGACCTTGCCGAGGTCGACGAAGGCGTGGTCGACCATGATCACGAACGGGCGCTCCTCGAACTTCAGGTTGCCTTGCCCGTCGTGCTCGATGATCTCGAGCTTGCCCATGCCATAGCCCATCGGCCCGCGGGAGTAGTAGTGCGCCTGCAAGCGATAGGGGAACGTGCGTGCCTTGCCGGGGATGGTGAAGCACTCGGGCCCATAGCCGGTGGTGACGTCGGCGTAGAGATCGCCTCCCGACGGGAGGTGCGGCTGAGAAAAGAACGCGTGGCCGCCCTGCGCGTCGAAGATGTGGAAGTCCACGTCGTTCGCGTCGGTCTCCCAGTTGAGGACGAAACGGAGCGAGGGCTCGGTCGACATCGAGGCGCCGGCGGCCGCGAGCGACTTGGCGATCGCGTCGGCCATCTTCGGCTCCTGACGCCGCCATGCAGCGGCGATGAGGCCGACGTCCTCCTTCAGGATGCGATCGACGCCACGGAAGCGACCTTCTGGATAGCTGCGCGCCGAGCCGTCGCGGATCGCGGCAAATGCCTCGGCGGGTTGGCCCGCACGAAGCAGCGCGTACGCGAGCAAGCGATGGCTGGCCGGATGATCGGGGCGTTGATCGCGCGCCTTCTTGAACGTGTCGATGGCGAGCGTCAGACCTTTCTCACCGAGATGCTCGAGGCGCTCACCAGCGAAGCGACGGAGATCGGCCCGGCCCGGGAACAGGTCGATGATCGAGCCGTAGGCGCGCGCTGCAGCGGCAGCGTCGCCCTTTTTCTCCCACACTTCACCGAGCGCGATGAGCGCGAGCACATCGCCCGCATCGCGGTCGCGCCACGCGAGCGCCTTCTGCTCCGCCGCTAGAAGCTTCTTCGCATCGACGAGGATCATCACCTCTTTGAGCGGCCCGGTATACGGGTCGACCGGTGCTGGTTGTTCCGCAAGCCCGCCCTGCATGTTCTCGTTACCATTCGGCCGGGACGGTAATGGCGCGGCCATCCGGCGCGACGACTCGCGACGGGAATCGTCCGAGCGCACGAGCCCGGCGATGGATTCGGGCCGTGACCCGGGCGAAGGCAGCGCGATTGCGGGCGCGGCCGTCGGCATCGCCGGCTCGTCCACCGGCGCAGCGGACGCCGACGTACCTCCACCGCCTCGCGGATCCGCCATCGCGCCCGAGCCGCTTTCGGCCCGCGCGCTCGGCACGGACTTCTCGTCGACATCGCCACCCTGCACGCCATCGCGAGCGCCCAGCGCGTCCTTCTTCGCCTTGCCCTTCGTGAACGACTCATCCTCGTCGGTGGGTCGCGGCGCTTCGATGGTGGGCAGGTTCGCGTTCGCGGTGAGGTGGCGCGTCTGCAGCTCGATGCCCGTCTGTCCGACGGTGAGGATGTCGCTCAGCGCGCGTCGATCAATCTGGAAGCGCGCGTAGTCCTCTTCGCTCTCCAGCACCAACAGCGCCGTCTGGTCGCACAGCACGCGGAACTTCGTCGAAAGCGCGATCTCTTGTTTGCGCAGCGCCTCGGACTTGTCCGCATCCCCCAGGGCAGCGCGCTCGCTCTCGAGCCGGTGGATCTGCGCGCTCACCGACGCGCGCTCGAGCAGGGGTCGCTCGACCTCGGCGACTTGCACTGGGTAGCTCATGTGCGCGGCGAGGCCCTGCGTGTTCGCACCGGCCACGTCGAGGTCGATCACCAGCGGCGTTTGTCCCGTGAGCGCGGCGTACACCAACATCTGATCGCCGGGCTGGAGGCCCTTCACCTGCGTGGGCCACACCCAGGTCGCGCCCGGCACCTTGAGGTCGAGGCGCGGCACGGTGGCGATGGAGAGACGACGCGAGATGGTGGCCGGGGTGCGATTGCCCTCGAGGACCACACCGTCGTGCGGCAGGCCGGCGGTCACGAGATCGGCGAGGCGGTCGGCATCGCGGATGCCGCCCTCCACCACCGCGTCGAGGCGCTGCACCCCGGCTTGCGCGAGCGCGGTCACTGCGAGCTTCAGTGCCGCTGCGTCGGTGTCGCCCGCGGTCGCGATCCCGTCGGTGACGAGCAACATGCGTGGATACTTTCCGCCCGCCTTCGCGGCGCCGGCGAGAGCAGCTGCCAGGTTCGAGGCACCGAGGGCGCGGCGCGCGGTGAGCTTCGCAAGCGCATCCTTGCCCAAGCCGCCGAGAGTGCCTTCGTAGATCACCACCAGGTCTTGATCGAACGCGCTGACCTTGAGCGGCTTATCCTTGCCCCCCTCCGCCATCACGGCGACGAGCGCGCCGAGCTTCTCGATGCTGCGTGCGTAGCCGAGCGCACGCGATGCGCTGGTGTCGAACAACACGTGCAGACCCGTGACCGGATCGGCGGGTGCATTGCCGACGGGCGTGATGCGCGCAACCACCAGCTCACCGTTGCGCAAGCCGGCCTGCGGCTGCTGCGTGACGGGGGGCAGCCCGACAGTGAAGTCGATGTCCGGCGTGAACGCTTGCTTGTGCACCTCGATGACCTCGTTCTGCACACGCACACCGCCCATCGAGGACGCGGGCCCACCGCTCTGGCGACGCGCGACGATGGCGTGCACGTCGAGCTTGTCGAGTCTCGGCAACCCGCGCAGGTGCACACGATAGGGCTCCCCTGCACGCTGGAGCTCCTCGGAGTAGGAGATGATGATCTCCTTCGTGGCTGAAGGCGCGATCGGAAACACGCGCGCATGGAACTCGTTGCCCGGCTGCTTCTCCATGAGCGCCGGATCTTGTCGACGGTGCAGGAAGTCTTCGTACGCGCGCCGCGCGGCCTGTAGCTCGACCACCTCGCCTTCCTGCCAACCCCACGCCTGCTTCATCGCAAAACGGCTGACGGTCGCGGACGTCGGCAGCGTGATGGAGAACTGCCCCTCGAGCTGACGCGCCTCGGGGTTCTGGAAGACGATATGGAGCTCGGTGAACGCGAGCGGATCTTGCACCACTGCCTTCGCTTCGAACGACACGATCTTGAGACCGGTACCGTCGGAAGCCGTGAGCGACACGGGGCTGTTGCTCGGCCCATTGCCCGTCTCTTCCTCGACCTGGTCGGCGACCGGAGGCGGCCCGTTCGGTTGCGGCGACGTCACGTCGGGTTTCGTCGGCGGGTCGGACTTGGTCGTACACCCAACCGCTCCACACAATAGGACGGCGAGAAACACGGTGAGCGGCAGGCATCGCAGCATGGGCAGCTTCCTCCGACCGTGAGCTACGCACGATCCGGGCCCCGCGGTCTACGTCATAGGGCTGGCGCTGGATATCCGTTCGCCGGGAGCCTAGCGCAGCTTGGCCTTGAGCTCGTACAGGAGCGCGTGTGCTTCACGCGGCGACAGCGCATCGACGTCGGCGTCTCTCAGCATCCGCTCGACGGCTGAGCTCTCCATCGGTGGCGGTGACGCGTTCACCGGGACCGGTGTTTCGCTCGCCTCGAGCAGCGACAGCTGTCGACCGGCACGCCCTTTGGCCGCGCTCTCCATCTCGCCCGTCTCGAGCGAGGCCAGGAGCGAGCGCGCGCGATTGATCACCCGGGTCTCGATGCCCGCGAGCCGGGCCACCTCGATGCCGTAGCTGCGTGAGGCACCGCCCTCGACGAGCTTGTGCAAGAACACGATCTCGTCGCCGCGCTCGCGCACCGCGGTCGACAGGTTCTTCGCGCGCGGGAGTGAGCCGCCGAGCGCAACGAGCTCATGGTAGTGCGTCGCGAAGATCGCGCGGCAGCCGATGCGCTCGTGCAGCTCTTCGGCAACGGCCCACGCGATGGAGATGCCGTCGAAGGTCGACGTGCCACGGCCGATCTCGTCGAGGATCACGAACGAGCGCCGCGTGGCCTCGCGCAAGATCGTGGCCGTCTCGCGCATCTCGACCATGAAGGTGGACTCGCCGCGCGAGAGGTTGTCCGACGCACCGACGCGGGTGAACAAGCGATCGCACAGGCCGACGCGCGCCCTCTTCGCGGGCACGAAGGCGCCGGCATGCGCGAGGAGCACGATGAGCGCGGCCTGCCGCATCGCCGTAGACTTGCCGGCCATGTTGGGCCCGGTGAGGATCGCGAGCTGCGGGCCCGCCACGCCATCGGCATCGAGCCGCAGATCGTTGGGCACGAAGCGACCTTCGGCGGCGAGGCGCTCCACCACCGGGTGACGCGCCTCCTCGAGCTCGAGACAGAAGGAGTCGTCGACGATGGGCCGACAGTAGCCGTGCACGTGCGCGACCTCGGCGAGCGCGACCATGACGTCGACGCGGGCCACATCTGCCGCGAGCGTGGAGATGCGCAGCGCAGCCTCGGAGACACGCTTGCGCAGCGCTTCGAACGCTTCGATCTCGAGGCGCAGACGCCGTTCCTCGGCGGTGAGCAGCTTTCGCTCGAGCGCTTGCAGCTCCTCCGTGGTGTAGCGCTCGGCGTTGGCCAAGGTCTGCTTGCGGATGTACGCCTCGGGCACGCGATCGAGGTTCGAGCGCGTGACCTCGAGGTAGTAGCCGAATACGCGGTTGTAGCGAACCTTGAGCGAGCCGATGCCGGTGCGCTCGCGCTCCTCGAGCTCGATTCGCGCGATCTCGGTGGTGCCGCCGTCACGCAGATCGATGAGCTCGTCGAGCTCGGCATAGAGGCCACGCTTCGCGATGCCGCCGTCACGCCAGTTGGCTGGCGGATCGTCGACCAACGTGCGCGCGATGTCGTTGCGCACGTCGTCGCAGAGATCCTGGCCGAGCTCCAGCAGCGACGGAAAATCGAGCGCACCGCGATCCCGGCCGAGCTCCGCCACCAACGCGGGCAGCTTGTCGAGGCTGCGACGCAGCGCCACGAGATCACGCGGCGTCGCGAGGCCCAGGCTCGCACGGCCCGCGAGGCGCTCGAGGTCGTAGACCTCTCCCAGGTGGATGCGCAGCTCGGAGCGCAGGCTCGCTCGCTCCACCAACCACTGCACCGCATCCTGGCGACGGCGGATCTGCGCGAGGTCGAGCAGCGGCTGGCCCAAGATCTTGCGCAGCCAGCGGCCACCCATCGCGGTGCGCGTCTCATCGAGGATCTGGATGAGGCTGCCGTGCCTTTCACCGTGCAGCGTGCGCGCGATCTCGAGGTTCTTGCGCGTGGCGTCGTCGAGCACGAGGTGCTCGCCCGGCGCGTAGCGACGCAAACGATGCACGGGGATGCGACCGACCGGCTGCGTCTCGCGTGCGTAGCGCACCACCTCGGCGGCGGCGGCGAGCGCGAGCGTGGGCAACGACAGCGCTTCCTTGTAGCTACCCTCACCGTCGGGCGACAGCACGGGTTGCAACAGCCCCAGCCCGCGCTCACGATCGAGCAGCACCGGCAGTGGCTCGGCGATCGCCGTGAACGTCGTGCGCAGGCGACCCTCGAGAGGCTCTTGATCCGCGCCGGCGATCAGAACCTCACGGGGCTCGAGCCGCGCGAGCTCGTCGAGCAGAGCCGATGGTGAAATCTCCGTCGCGGCGAAGTCGCCGGTGGACAGGTCGCAGTACGCGAGGCCCACGCGACCGCGCTCGAGGATCACGGCGCACAGGTGGTGCGCGCGCACGGGATCGAGCGCGCCTTCATCCACCACGGTGCCCGGTGTGACGATGCGCACCACGTCGCGGCGCACGATGCCCCGCGCCACCCGCGGATCTTCGACCTGCTCGCAGATCGCGACCTTGAAGCCGCGCTCGACGAGCTTCTGCAGGTACGCGGGCGCCGCGTGGTGCGGCACGCCGCACATGGGCACCGGGTTCTCTTTGCCCTTGTCCCGCGACGTCAGCGTGAGGTCGAGCGTGCGCGCGACCGTGACCGCGTCCTCGAAGAACATCTCGTAGAAGTCACCGAGACGAAAGAAGAGGATACACCCTGGGTGCTTTGCCTTCACCTCGAGGTACTGCCGCATGAGCGGAGTATCTGCGCTGTCGGGAATGGCGCCGGCCATGCGGCGTCGTAACACGTCGTGCTAGAGCTTGGCGAGGTAGGCGGAGACGTGGAGCTTCTTCTCGAGGGCGAGCTTCTCCATCGTGGCGGTGTCGCGGCTGGCGTAGTCGCCGACGCGCACGCGGTAGAGCACGCCCTTCCCGGGCACGTCGCTCGCGATGACGAACGCGCGATAGCCGGCGCTCTGCACACGGTGCATGAAGTCGTCGGCATCCCGACGTGCGGCGAAGGCGGAGAGCTGCAGCGTGAAGTGATCCCTCGAGATGGCGCTCTCCTTCGGCGATCCTTCTTTGCTGCCATCGGCGTCCTTCACACCACTGCGCAGCATGGGAGCCGCGACGGGCGTGACCACCGAGGCCTGCACCGTGGTGGTCGCGGCTTCGGCCTTCGCGGGCGCCTGCTCCACGGGTAGAGCCGCGTGCTTCGTGGCGGACTTCATGTCCGGCTTCGCTTCCGGCTTCGCGTCGGCCTTCTTGGGTGACGCGGCCTCGACGGGCTTCGCGGGCAAGGTGCCGCGCGTCGCAGGCTTCGCGGGGCGGGTGCTTCCGGTGAGCGCACGGTGATACGTGAGATCGTCATCCTCGAGATCGCCCAGCTGATCGAGAGCCGCGAGCGGATCTTCCGTCGTCGGTGCATCGATTGCGATGGCGCGCGCTTCGATGCGCCGGCCCGTCATCACGCCGAGCGTGAAGAGCAAACAAGCCAGCGTGGCGCCGCCGAAGAAGAGGAAGAACAGCTGCCGCCCGTCGAGCGACAGTTCTACTTTGTCTTTCCATTGTTGCAGATCGCGCATTCGGTTCACCCCTACATCTCCCACATGGGAGCATCGCGCGATCGGCACGGCAAGTTTTCGTGCTCGGCGAATCTGCTACCCACATCGCCTCCGATGACCGCATTCACCAGGTTGGGAGCCAATCGGAGTGAGAACCCCCACGGCAAATTGTCGCGGACGGTTCGAACTACCTGAACTCGTTCGCAAGCGAAAGCGCTTCCGACCTGGAACGATTTGTGAACATTCGCAGTTTCATGCCGTTCGCCATCCCCGTGCCCACCTTCCTCGCAGTCGGCCTCGCTATCGGCATGTCGGGCTGTCTGCAGGCTTCGCACAGTCAGGACACGGCAGACCTCGCCGACTATCGCGATGACCCGAACCACCCCGCCGATCCGGCTTCAGGTCCTGCGTCCGGTCCCGGAGGGCCGGCCGATCTCGCAGGCAGCGTGCACCTCGACGGCTTTGCCACCTCGGGCACGTCGGCGATCACGCTCAGCGAGTCCACGGCCACGCTGCGTCTCAATGAATCGAAGACCGTCACTGTCACGATCAACGGCAACGGCGCGTCGGGCTCGGCCACGCTCGCGTTGACCAATGGCCCGCCAGGGCTCACCGCGACGTTCAATCCTGCGACGGTGATCGTCGGAGCCGCGCCGGTGACGACCATGATGACGGTGACCAGCACCACCGACATGGATCCGGCCAACTCCGTCGCAGCGACGGTGACGGCCAACATCGCCGGCGCCACCAGCACCACCACGTTCGGCATCACCGTGATGCCGGAGGTGCTCATCCACATCCCGAAGGGCGTCACCCTCACCAACAACCCGACAGCCTTCGGCGCCGCGGCAATTCCGATGAAGCTCATCGGTGCGGGCACCAAGATCACGTTCGTGAACGAGGACGGCATCGAGCACCGTATCCACGCGAGCGGCACGAACGGCCTTGCGCACGAGCCCAACAACATGGGCGCGAATGGCGGAACCTACACGCAGACGATCACGGCCGCCGGCACCCTCAAGTTCAACTGCCACATCCACAGTGGCATGACGGGCTCGCTGGTCGTGCAGTAGCGCTGTCGTTCGGGCCTACCGAACCAAGAACGCTGGATCACAGATCTGCACCGACGAGACGAGGCGCAGCAACTGGCCTCGGAGCGATGTCGCCGTGGTCCCCTTCCCTTCGTCCACCACGAACACCGTTTGGCCGTCGGGCGCCGTGACCGCCGTCCGCGGTGCTTGCGAGGCGGGCTGACCGCTCACGCCGAGCCCGATCGACATCGGGAAACCTCCGCCGGCGATCGTGATGTTGATGATGGTGTCGTCCTTCGGGACATAGCCACCGTCGGTGTTGAAGAAGATGCGCAGCGCCCAGGCGAGCACCGGGTTCTCGAAGTGGATGAGCCGGTCGCCGTTGCCCGTCGCGTACTGGCACACGTTCGACGAGCCAGGTGGCTCCCGCGTGAGCGCGTCGACGCCGGTCGTGGGATCGAGCGCACGCTGACACGCGGGCGGCGACAACGGAATGCGTGGTGAGCGCAGGCGGATGCGCTCGTTCGACTCGGGCATGGTGGCTGGTGAGTGACAGATGCGCGTGACCGGATCGGGCTCGAGCTCGGCGAGCAATCCCGAGGTACCACCGACGACGGCGTACGCATCGCCCGCGCGGATCTGGTAGAGCTGTCGCTGGTGGAAGCAGTCGGTGAAGAGGCCCACGTCGAGCGGTGAGCGCAGGCAGCGGTAGTCGACCTTCTCGGCCGTCGACTGATTGCTCACGGCGCAGAGGTAGCCGGTGCCACACAGCCCCTCGACGGGCGTGCCCTTCGGATCGCAAGCGCGCAGGCAGCGGAACGCGCCGTCGGAGTCCTTCAGGCACTGCGTGGGGAGGCGCCCACCCGCGAGGCCCACGCCCGCGGCGGTGGTGTCGGACGGCTGCACGGTGATGTCGCTGCAGGCGTTGGCCAGCGTGGGGTCGCAGACCTTGGTCTGGATCGCGAACTCGGGCTCGTAGATCTCGGCGAGCTCGAGCTGGTCGGTGACCTCGCCCGAGGGCAACGTGGTCTGCTGACGCGGCGCCGTGATGCGATAGCGACGTTGCGCGCGCAGGATGTCGGAGCAGCGCTGGACCTGCTCGTCTCCGACGTTGCGATCGAGGCACAGGCCCCGGCTGACCCCGATCGGCGCGTTGGGATCGGTCCGGCACTCCTGCGAGTAGAGGCAGTCGTTATCGTTGAGGCAGCCGAGGAGCTCGAGCTTGTCGCCGGGCAACACGCCGCGGGAGCACAGCGTGGCGCCGGCATCGATGAAGCTCCCGCGCGGACACGTGGCGTCGCCGATGCCGCACATCTTGCCGAAGTTGCGCAGGGTGCCGGGCAGTACGCCTTCCCATGCCACCGACCAGATCTCGTTGCGCGCAACGCGGGGATCGGCGACGTCGACGAAAGTGAACGGGTTGGACACCCCGTTCGCGGAGCAATTTGTGGGTGCAGCGTCGTTCAGCTTTTGAATTGGCGACGACGCCCGCGTCACGCGCTCGAGCGTGGGATAGGTGATGGTGGTGGTGTTCTTCACCGGCGTACCCGCGACGGTGATGTCCACGGGGTTGAGGTTGTCGCCGAGGCGTGGCGTGCCCGACGAATCACCAGCGCTGAGCGGCTGCACGAAGCGATTCGCGCCCTGTCGCAGCTGGTGAGATGCGCGCTCGATTTCGAGCGGCACCGGGCTGCCGATGTAACACGCATAGTCGTTGCTGCGAGAGCGCAAGACGTTGCCGAGATCGCACGCCGGCGTGTAGCTCCCGTCGGGCAATAAATACGGCTCGTTCGGGCCGGGGCATGCGTCGTAGATCTGAACGGTGCTCGCGCGGCCATCCGAGCCGAGCAGCCACGCAAAATCTCCGACGAGGAGCTGGGGCTGGGCCGCGAAGGGTGGAGTCGTCGTGTTGATCGGCACCGGCGTGTTGAGATGGACGAAAGCCACATCGCGCGCCAGCGCACCGCTCGGTATCGCGATGCCCGGCCCGAGAGCGCTCGACGAGCGCACCGGCGTGCTCGGGTCTCCGAGCGGGAAGCAACCGAGCCGCCGCGCTTCGGTCCCGGGATCTTCCGGTGGCAAACCATAGGGAGAGCTCGCCGACATCGCGTTCACGGTGACCGGCTCGGGATTGGTCTCACACTCGAGATCGCGATCGAGATCGACCACGTGCGCCGTGCCGTCGCGCGCGATGGCGTAGACGAACTTGCCGGCTGGCGTGCGCGGCGACACGCGCACCTTCGCCACGCCGATGGCGCCGGACTCGAGCGTGACGATCTTCGGCGGGTTGGGCTCGTAGGTGATGGGATCGAACGTGAGGAGCGAGAGGCTCTCGCCGTAGTAGTCGCCGATCACCATGCGGATGGATTGGTCGTCGGTGTCGGCGTCGATTGCGAGTGTACCCGGTGCCGCCTGCGTGCTCGGGAGGATACCGCCCGGTGCGACCGGATCGGTCCCCGCGACCGGTGCCGCCCCGCCGCTGCAATCGCTCGGGCAGCGCAGCTGGCTCGGGTCGGCGAGGAGCTCGGCGCCATTGCGACCGATATGGATCGCGCGCGTGATGTCGGCGCGGTTGCTGGTACCGGAGATCGAGAAGGTGGTCTCCACGACGGCCTCGCACCCGGGCAACGTGATCCACGCGTGGTACGTATTGTTGCTGCAGTAGTTGAGGTCTTGCGTGCCGGTCATGTCGGCGGACACGTCCGGGCTCGGGTCACCCGCGCTCGTCCCAGGCAGCACATCGGCCGGCACGCGCAGCGGCATGAGCGCGACCTCGGTGGGGCGCGCCTCGATCGGGACCCCCCCGGCGTACAGCGTGATGCGGCGGACCACCTTGTCGGCGAAGTTGTCGGGAAACTGCGGGCGCCCCGTCTGATTGGCCGCGCTGCTCGGCCCGGCCTGGCTGCCCGGGAGGAACTGCATGTTGTTGAGCGTGGTCAGGTCGAGCACCGCGAGGTCGCACGAATCGGTATTGGTCGTAACTGCGGCGCAGCCGTCCTCGGAGGCGCGTATGGATTCCGGCGATCGGCCGACGGGCACGAAGTTGAAGCCGGGGTTGCGTCGATTCAGGTCGACGAGAGCGGCGCCGTTCACGTCTACCAGAGCGACTTCACCACGCGCAGATTGCGGCACCAGCGCACGAAGGGTCGGATAATAGGCGGCGTCCCAGTGCTCGATTGGATATTTTGCCGCTGGCACGCTCGGGTTGTCGTAGTAGTGGCCCGGGGCGCGCATGACCTCGAGCGGCTGCGGCGCACAGCGAGAGAGCGGCAAACGAATGAACCGGCCCACCTCGATGTTGTCGGGCTGGGTCGGCGACCCGACGCTGCGCTGCGGCTTGTAGATGACGCAGCTCAACGCCACGTCACTCGGACGATCGAACGTCTTCACCGGCGTGATGATGGGGTTGCTGTTGCACGCGCCGGAGGCGACCCCGGTGGCAACGATGACGAGCGCGGCAAAGAGCGCGTGACGGAGTCGGGAGGTCATCGTGGATGGTTGGGATCGATGGGCAGAGGCAGACCGATGCGCGCGATGAGCCGGTTCTCGGTGGGGCTGCCGGGCTCGAGGTCGATGACCCCGATGGTCGACTCTCCGTAAAAGGTGACGTACGCGCGGCGCGGGCCCTTCGGCACGAGCTGCTCGGCGACCGGAGTTTCCTCGCCGGTGAAGTTGAAGGCAATCTCGGTGGGGCCGCGACCGAGGAGGATTGTCTCGTCGACGCCGGGCCGGTCTGGATCTACGACCATGATCTGATTGGAGATGAAGCAGGCGAGGTAGAGCCGCGTCTTCAAGAATGAGCCCGTCCCGACGGGGCCCTGCTCTCTCGCTTGCCGAATCGCCATGTGCGAGGCCGCCTGGCACACCGGCACCGAGTCGAGCAGCTTGTTCGTCGGCAGCCCGCGACCCGCTGGTTGATCGAGGCGCGTGTCGATGACCGAGAGCGACGGAGGCGAGTTCTGCGCGAGGAATGCGCGCTGCTGATCGGGCGAGAAGATCAGCTCACGACCATCGGCGCTGGAGGGGAACCCTCCCGCGATGGAGAAGGTGGCGCTCGGCACGACGGTTCCACCGGAGACCGAATTCGCGAGACGGAAGGTCGCGATGCTCGCGGAGAGGTTGGTGGTGAGGTAGTACAGCGCGCCGTCGTCGGCGCCGTAGCGCGCGAGGCCGAACACGCCGTGGCGACCGAGCGAGTCTGCGGCGAAGAACGGCGGCGAGACATCGGCGATGACCGGACGCGCCGTCGGGCTGAGCATGCGGTCCGGCAGGTCGATGAGCATCACCTGGCCCGCCGCGAGGTGCGACACGAGGAGGCGCGAGTACGTGCTGCCGTCACCGTGCGTGCCGTTGTCGAGGAGGATGTTGAACGGCTCGGCCGGGATGGTGCTCTTCTCATCGTCGGCCTCGTGCTCGCAGTGGTAGCGGCCTTCGCACTGGTACGTCTGGATGAGGTGGCTGGCGTCGCAGGTCGGTGGGATGACCGTCGTGTTCGTCGCCGCGTCGTACCCGTCTCGGACGAGCTCGCTGTTCGGATCGTCGAAGCAGTTCATGAGGCCGGGCTGCTGCACCGCCGCGAGCCCGCTGTCGGGCACCTTCACATCGACCCAGGTGATGGAGGGATCCCCGCGCACTGCGAGATACAGCGTGCGCGTCTTGCTGGTGGCGCCGCCGGTGCGCGCGATGCGCATGGTGCCTGCGAAGTTGCCGACTCGAACCGTGGAGTTGCCGAGGACGAACGGCGACTCCTTGCAGTCGATGCTCTGCGGATCGAGCGGATCGTAGACGCAGCCATATGTCGGCATGTTGGCTGCGTCACGGGTGACGTTGATGTCCTCCGCGAGCTTCGCGGCACCAAAATCGGCCGTGCAGGTGGCGTCGAGCTTGGCGGCGATGGTCTTGGCCGCGTCATGAGGAACTTTCGGCTCGGCCCCGAACGCAGCGTCGAGGATGCGCTTCGCCTTCAGCGCACACTCGAAGCGCTCGGTGTCCACCATCATGAGCGTGCCGCCGCCGTAGCGCAGATCGGCGTTGCCGTTCGACACGTAGAGATAACGACCGTCGGGGTCCATCGCGAGACCCGCGGGGAACGCGAACAGCGTGGGCGACGGCTCGGTGCTCGGGGCTTCGATGGTGTAGTGGCAGCCCGCGAGAAGCAGGCCGGCCACGAACACGCTGCGGATGCGAAAGAAGGTCACGAGAGATCAGCTGCGCGGAAACGAGAGCGCGGCTTGGGCCGCGGCGATGCGAGCGATGGGAACGCGGAATGGAGAGCAGGAGACATAGTCGAGCCCCTCTTTGTGACAGAACTCGATGCTGGAGGGTTCGCCGCCATGCTCTCCGCAGATGCCGATTTTCAGATCTTTCTTTTTGCTGCGGCCACGCTCGACGCCGATATGGTTGAGCTGGCCGAGGCCGTCGCGATCGATCGCGACGAACGGGTCGGTATTGTAGATGCCGCGGCGCACGTACTCGCCGAGGAAGCGCGCGGCATCGTCGCGGGAGACGCCGAGCGCGGTCTGCGTGAGGTCGTTGGTGCCGAAGGAGAAGAAGTCGGCGTGCTCGGCGATGCGATCGGCCACCAGGCAGGCGCGCGGCAGCTCGATCATCGTTCCGACGGTGTACTCCACCCGGAGGCCGGCCTTGGCGATGACGGCCTCGGCCGCATCGACCACGATCTTGCGCATGATCTCGAGCTCCCGCTCGTGGCCCACGATGGGGATCATGATCTCGGGCCGCACGTCCACGCCGGCCTTCTTCACCGCGACCGCCGCCTCCATGATGGCCCGCGCCTGGGTCTCGTAGATCTCGGGATTCGTGATCGCGAGACGGCAACCGCGATGACCGAGCATCGGGTTGGTCTCGTGCAGCGCTTCGACACGCGCGCGCACTTCCTTCGCGGTGACGCCGAGCTCGCGGGCGACCACCTCCATTTGCGCCTCTTCCGTTGGCAGGAACTCGTGCAACGGCGGATCGAGCAAGCGGATGGTGACGGGCAGACCGCTCATCTCGCGGAAGATGCCCTCGAAGTCGGCGCGCTGCATCGGCAGGATCTTCTCGAGCGCGCGACGACGCTCTTCGGGCTTGTCGGCGAGGATCATTTGCCGCACGGCGAGGATCTTGTCCTCGGCGAAGAACATGTGCTCGGTGCGACAGAGCCCGATGCCCTCGGCGCCGTAGTTGCGCGCGGTCTTCGCGTCGACGGGCGTGTCGGCGTTGGTGCGAACCTTGAGGACGCGCGTCTTGTCCACCCAGCCCATGAGCGTGTGGTAGTCGGCGTCGAGCGCGGGCGCGCTCATCGGCATCGCGCCGAGCATCACCTCGCCCTTGCCACCATCGAGCGAGATGACGTCGCCGCGCTTGATGACGACCGGCTGGCCATCCACCTGCACCGTGAGCTGGGCCTTCCCGTAGTCGATCTGCAGCGCGCCACAACCGGCGACGCAGCACTTGCCCATGCCGCGCGCGACGACCGCGGCGTGCGAGGTCATGCCGCCACGCGCGGTGAGGATGCCTTGCGCGGCCGTCATGCCGTGTATGTCTTCGGGGCTGGTCTCGACGCGGACGAGGACGCACTTGTCGCCCTTCTGCGCCATCTCGACGGCCTCGTCGGCGTGGAACACCACCTTGCCGACGGCAGCGCCCGGGGAAGCCGGCAACCCGCGCGCGACGACCTTGCGCGGTGCCTTCGGATCGATGGTCGGGTGCAGGAGCTCGTCGAGCTTCTTCGGCTCGACGCGAAGGATGGCTTCGTTCTCGCTGAGGAGGCCCTCCTTCACCATCTCGACCGCGATACGCACCATGGCCTTCGCCGTGCGCTTGCCACTGCGCGTCTGCAGCAGCCAGAGCTTGTTGCGCTGGATGGTGAACTCGATGTCCTGCATGTCGCGGAAGTGCTTCTCGAGCTTCTGGTACACGCGGACGAGATCTGCGTAGGCCTGCGGCATGGTCTCTTCCAGCGACGGGCCGGGCTCCCCGCCATCAGCGCGGGCCTTGTCGCGCGCGGCGTTCGAGATGGGTTGCGGCGTACGCACGCCCGCGACCACGTCCTCGCCTTGCGCGTTGGCGAGGAACTCGCCGTAGAAGCGGTGCTCGCCCGTCGACGGATCACGCGTGAACGCAACGCCCGTGGCGCAATCGTCGCCGAGATTGCCGAACACCATGGCCTGCACGGTGACGGCGGTGCCCCACGCCGACGGGATGTTGTAGAGCTCGCGATACGTGACCGCGCGCGGGTTCTGCCACGAGCCGAACACCGCTCCGATGGCGCCCCACAGCTGCTGGTACGCGTCGTCGGGGAAATCGATGCCCTTCTTCTTCTTCACCTCGGCCTTGAAGAGGCGCACGAGGTCCTTCAGATCCTCGGCGGACAGCTCGGTGTCGAGCCGCACGCCGCGCGCTTCCTTCTTGTGCTCGAGGATGGTCTCGAACGGGTCGGCCTCTTCCTTGGTCTCCGGCTTGAGGCCGAGCACCACGTCGCCGTACATCTGCACGAAGCGACGGTAGGAGTCGTACGCGAAGCGCGGCGAGCCCGTCTGCGCAGCGAGCGCCTCGGCCGCGGCGTCGTTCATGCCGAGGTTGAGGACGGTGTCCATCATGCCCGGCATCGACACGCGCGCACCCGAGCGCACCGACAACAAGAGCGGGTTCTTGGTGTCGCCGAACTTCGCGCCCGAGCCCGCCGTCTTCTCCATCTCGGCCACGGACGCACGCACCTGTGCCTCGAGCTCGGCCGGATACTTCCCGTCGTGGTCGTAGTAGTGCGTGCAGACCGGCGTGATGAGCGTAAAGCCCGGCGGCACCGGCACGCCTAGCTCGTTCATCTGCGCGAGGCCCTGCCCTTTGCCGCCGAGAAGCGCCTTCTGATCGGCGGTGGACAGCGACGATCCCTCGGCCTTACCAGCGCCAAAGGCATAGACGAGCTTCTCGGGGGTCTTGCTGGACGACATCGACATCGCGCGGGAGGGTATGAGCGACGAGGTCCGCCGTCAACGACGGGTTTGCCTGTCAAAACCACCACGGCCGCTGGGTGCTCCGCGGAGTCCCGACCGGTCGGACATCTCGCAGGCATCCCTCCCTCGGGGACACTAAGTGGCGCTTCGCGCCGACCCGTTCGGCGTCGCCTTGGCATCGATGCGCCTCCGCTCGCAGACTCGCTCCGGCGCATCGAGCAAGGCGGAGGCGCCCCTCGCGAGGGAGCCTACTCGTGTCCTCCCTGTGGGGCGCTCGCTCCGCATGAATCCGCCGGATCGGATCCCCGCATGGTCACGTCGCAGCACCATGATTCCGCTCAATCCACGCAAGAGCGAATCGCGCATGTTGTCGCTGAACCATCGGGGGACCGGATCAGCGAACGCGGCACGAGACGGACCCGCTGCGAAAATGCATGCGGTTCGCTCCGGAAAATCATGCGGGTCCGCTTCGGCGGAATCATGCACTCCGACGCTGGCCACAGGAAGTCGTGCGAAACCTAGTAGTCTGTCTCGCAAATAACGCTCACAAAGTTGAGCATCGTTCAGCTCTTGTGTACAAGGCTTATCAAGCGCTTGGTTCGCTCAACAGTATTCGTATGTCCTGAGCGAGGTTTGAGGCCGCCGCAAATTATTGGCGACACTTACGAGATGGACTACTAGTCTTTCCCGAGGGGGCTCAACCCAGCCGGCAGATCCTTCGGAGCCGATATGAAACTGCCGTGCATGACTTTGGGCATCTTGCCGCCATTTGCGGCCTTGGCGCGCTCTATCTCGCGCTCCAACACCTTGGCGTGGCGAGTGATTCCTGCGCGCAGCTTGCCGGAGAGCTCGTCGAGCTTAACCGTATCGCGCGGGCTCCAATTGAGAGCCCGGCGGGTCGCCAGCTCCGCGTCACGCGCCGGCTCAGTCGCCGCCTTCCTGGCAGGCGCTGCCGCCGCTTCTTGCGCGGCGCGCTCATACTTGGCGTCGATGATGCCGGCTTTGGCCCAGCGGTCGAGCCGCGCGGCGGCGACAAAGCGGCTCTGGTTGCCGACGGCAAAGTCGACGGTCTGCGTGTTCGCCTTGCGGATGCCGCTCTCGAGGGAGCTGGCGAAAAGCCGGTTGGCGCCGAAGTGGATGGCCGTCGCGGCGCCGTTGAAAGCGGCCATCGGGACCAGCCCCAATGCCATGTTGAAGCCGGTGAGTCCGGAGGAGATCGCGGTACTCGTGGCGCTGGCCCAGTAACCGACACGATTGGAGGTGACGTTGTTCTCGGAACGAGCGCCCTTAAGGTACGTGCGGATCTCGGCGTGATTTTCACGGTTGAGCCAGGTCTTGAAGTCTTTCTTCGCTGCGCGCGTCTCGGCGTTGCGCATGCGGAAGGCCTTGAACGTATCGATCGAGTGGAGGACGACGCGCGAGGCCGAGCCGATGGCGCGACCGATCTTGTATCCGATGCCGGATGTGGCGGGAGCAACCGAGGTTCCCTTCGCCATCTCGAGAGCAGCGACGACCGCCGCGGTTTGGGTCTCCGCAGGCGTGGCGGCCTTTTCGGCGACCAGCTTGGCGTTCGCCGCGGCCTGCTTCGCTGGCGCGCTTCCGCGAGCAGTCTTGGCGGCCTTCATCGCTGCCGGCTTGCTGGCGGAGGCCGCGTTGGCAACGAGCAGGAGGGAGACGGCGAATGCGGAGGAGGCGTTGTGAAGGGTCGACGTCATAGGAGGGATCCTCTTGGGTCCCCACCTCTGATGCACGCGTGGCGCCAAGCCAGGTCTATGTATGATCAGCTGGTTGTGGCGCGTCCGGAAGCGCTGACCCCACCAGAGTGGCTAGGCGCGTTGCCGCGAAGTCTCGTACAGGAGCATCGCGCCGGCGACGCCGACGTTCAGGGACGCGACCTTGCCCGTCATCGGGATCTGCAGCTGGAGGTCGCAACCACGGAGCACGAGCGGACGGATGCCCTTGCCCTCGGCGCCGAGAACGAGCGCGAGCGGCACCTTGAGGTCGATCTTCCACGGTGCCTGCCCACCCTGGGCGACCGCGCCGCAGATCCACAGGCCGGCTTCCTTCAGCTCTTCGAGCGTGCGTGCCACGTTGGTGACGAGGGCGATGCGCGCGTGCTCGGTGGCGCCGGCCGATGCCTTCACCACCGCCGGCGTGACGGCGACGGCGCGATCGCGCGGGATGATGATGCCGTCGACGCCCACGACGTGCGCGGTCCGCACCAGCGCGCCGAAGTTCTGCGGGTCTTGTACTCCGTCGAGGACGAGGATGAGCGGCGCCTTCCCCGTTTCGTTCTTCTTGGCCGCGTGGACGATCTGCTCCACGCTCGCGTACGGATACTCGCCCGTCACCGCGAGCACACCTTGGTGCACGCCACCGTGCGCGAGCGCGTCGAGCACCGCGCGCGGCCGCGTGACCGGCTGCATGCTGGCAACCTTTGCCGCTTCGAGCACGGCCTTGCCCGGTCCGCCGCGTTCGTCCTCGAGGCCCTCCGCGATGAACAACGCGTGCACGCGCTTGGCGCGCAGCGCTTCCTCGACGGGACGAACGCCGTACACGATCCGCGGCGGAGGCATCGATCAGACCGATCTCATGTTGAGTTGATCCACTCTCGGACAGGCAAAGCCTGTCCTCCGTTCAAATCGCTGCGCTCTACGAGGTTGAGTCAACATGAATCGGATCCGCTACAGCTCCGCCTGGATCGCGCGCAATGCAGCGCGCGGATCGGCGGCATCGCGGATGGGCCTCCCGACGACGACGGCGCTCGCGCCGGCAGCGATCGCTGCGCTCGGCGTGTCGACGCGCTTCTGGTCGCCGAGCGCGCTGCCGGGCGGGCGAACCCCGGGTGTCACGATCAGCGGGCCCACACCGATCGCCGCACGAATCGCGGCGGCTTCACGCGGCGACGAGATCACGCCAGCGCAACCCGCTTCGATCGCCTTCTGTGCACGTCGCACGCACAGATCGCTCGTCGTCGCCGGATGTCCGTCGGCCTCGAGATCCGACTGCTCGAGGCTGGTCAGCACCGTGACCGCTAACACCGCGCAACGCGGTCCGGCACCGTCGACGGCGGATCGCATCATCGCCTTGCCGCCCGACGCATGCACGGTGAGGAAGCTCGCGCCCGATGCTGCAGCGGCCTCTGCTGCGCGACGCACTGTCTCCGGAATATCGTGCAGCTTGAGGTCGAGGAAGACCTCGCGTCCCAGCGACGTGAACGCGCGAACCGCGTCGGGTCCGGCGGCCGCGAACAGCTCGAGCCCGACCTTCACGCGGAACGCTTCCCCGTCGAGGCGCTGCACCAGCGCCTTGGCCTCGTCGAGGCTCGCCATGTCGAGCGCGACGAACAACCTCTTTCCCGCTTCGCTCACCCGCGCGGTGCTCCAATGGCGAGCGCGTCTCGGACCGCGCCTTCGACCTTGCCCGCGGCCTCGGCGAGCGGCACGAGCTCGACTTCTTTTTGCCCACGCACCTTCCACTCGATCTTGCCCTCGGCGAGCCCGCGCTTGCCGACGGTGATGCGCAGCGGCACGCCGATGAGATCGGCGTCCTTGAACTTGCCGCCCGCGCGCTCGTCGCGATCGTCGTAGAGCACCTCGATGCCCTTGCTCTCGAGCTCGCGCTCGAGCGACTCGGCCGCGGCCGCAAGCTCGGGCTCCTTGCCCGCGGTCACGATCTCGACGTGGAACGGCGCGAGCGCCATGGGCCACTTGATTCCGTCGCCGTCGTGGTGCTGCTCGATCGCGGCGGCCGCGATGCGGGTGACGCCGATGCCGTAGCAGCCCATCTCCATGGGCTTCTCTTTGCCGTCGGTGTCGAGGAAGCTCGTGTTCATGGGGACCGAGTAGCGCGTGCCCAAGTAGAAGACGTGACCCACCTCGATGCCGCGGTGCGCGCGATACACGCCGTCGTCGCAGCGAGCACAGCGGTCACCCGATGCGGCGGTCCGCAAGTCCACCACCTTCGCCTCCGGACAATCACGACCGATGTTGAGACCGACCACGTGGGCGTCGCTCTTGTTCGCGCCGGTGATCCCGCTCGCGATCGCCGCGACCTCGAGGTCCACGTACACCGGGACCTTGCGGACGACGCCGTGCGGACCCGCGTAGCCGACCTTGGCGCCGGTCACCTCGGTCACGATCGCGTCGGAGGCGAGCTCCAGCGCGTCGGCCTTCAGGACCGCCTTCAGCTTGAGCTCGTTCACGTCGCGGTCGCCGCGAACGCACGCGACGACCGGCTTGCCGTCCACTACATAGACGAGCGTCTTCACGAACCGCTTCACGTCGGCTTTCAGCAGCTCGGCGGTGCCGGTGATGGTCCAGCAGTTCGGCGTGGGTACTTCCTGCAGGTCTTCCGTCGCTGCAGCGAGGCCGTGAACGCTCGGACGCAGCTCGGCCTTCTCCACGTTCGCGGCGTAGTTGCACTTGTCGCACGAGACGAGCGCGTCCTCACCGGAGTCGGCGAGCACCTGGAACTCGTGGCTCATGTTGCCGCCGATGGCGCCGGTGTCCGCCTCGACTGCGCGGAAGTCGAGTCCACAACGCGTGAAGATGCGCGTGTACGCCTCGTACATCGCCTGGTACTCGCGGTGCGCGTCCTCGATGCTGGCGTGGAAGGAGTAGCCGTCCTTCATGATGAACTCGCGACCGCGCATGAGGCCCGCACGCGGCCTCATCTCGTCGCGGAACTTGTCCTGGATCTGGAACAGGTTCAGCGGCAGCTGACGGTAGGAGCGCACGTCCTTGCGCACCAGCTCGCAGAACGCCTCCTCCGCCGTCGGCGCGAGCACGAAGTCGGCGCCCTTTCTGTCCTTGAAGCGCACGAGCTCGGGCCCGTACTTGGCCCAGCGTCCCGACTCGATCCACAGCTCGGCAGGCTGCACGAACGGCGGGAGCACTTCGCAGGCTCCGGCGCGCGTGAGCTCGTCACGCAGGATCTTCTGGATCTTCTGAACGACGCGCATGCCGAGGGGCAACAGCGTGTAGACCCCGGCGGCGATCTTGCGGATGAAGCCCGCGCGAATGAGCAGGACGTGCGAAACGCCCTGCGCTTCGGACGGTGCTTCCTTGAGGGTGGGGATGAGCATTTTGGAGTAGCGCATGGCGGCGGCACTTATAGCCGCACGCTCCCCTCCAGTCGAGGGCGATACATGAGGTCGAGAGACCTCCGGTGCCGGCCGCGCAATCAGCCAGTCGCCTGCTGAACGGGGCCGGTGCCTCGACCAACCGGGCGAATTGTGGAGAGCATTCCTTGGCCTCGTTCGTGCTGGAGGCACTCGCCATGAAGATCCGCCGAACCCGACCATTCACCCGCAAGATCCTTCCCGCCATCGCGTCGTTGTCTTTGGCCTCGGCCGCCCTCGCCGGCTGCGCCGTGTCGCCCGAGGACGTCGACCCGCCGCACGCGGTGCAGATCGGGGACGGCAAAAGCGACTCGAGCCTGGAGGCCACGTTCCTCAAGCTCACATTCGACGCGGAGCTCGTCACGTCGCAGAGCTGGGACGCCGAGTCGCAGATCCGCGATCAGCTGCTCTACACGATCGGTCACTTGAACGGCGACAACTCGGTGGGCCGCCTCGACAGCCTGAAGCTGACGAACGTGAAGAGCGACTCCGACCCCAAGGGCTATCGCATCCGCTATCACGCAGAGCTCCCGGTGGCGTGGGGCAAGCCGACCCAGGTGCCGAGCACGTACGCGTTGACGTTGCCCGTGAACGTCAACCGCGTCGACGACTTCACCGCGAAGTACAAGGACACCTGCGCGGAGACCGGCGCGCACGACGTCAATCAAGGTTCCATGTGGTACTATTTTCGTCCCGCGCAATCGGGCTGCAGGCTCGACGCTGCCGATGTGATCGAGACCACCGCACAGGTGGCCTTGTCGAACAACATCACGCAGGACAAGTACCCCGAGTACGACAAGGTCTGGGAGGACAACGAGCTCCGCGTCGTCGCCGTCTTCGGCAAGTACGAGAACGGAGCGACCTCCGCGTCGGATGCCGGCATCTCGGCGTACAACGAGTTCGTCGAGGCGGTGAAGCAAGCGCTCGCCGCTTACGAAGTGACCACCACGCCGGCGACCCTCCCCACTTCTCCCGGCGTCGCCACACCCGACATCACGATGGAAGCCACGCTCGCCGACGGCAAGAAGGTCGTGGTCAACGTGCTGCTCGTCGACAACGTGGCTGCAGCGGGTGAGACGTTCTACGGTCGCTACGAGGGCCTCTCTACCCGCGCCGACCTCATCGCCTACAACGGCCACGCCGGCCTCGGGCAGAACGTTCGCGCGCTCGCACGTCGCGGCAAGTTCGTGAGCGGTCAGTACGCGATGGTGTTCATGAACGGCTGCGACACGTACGCCTACGTCGACGGCTACCTCGCGACCGCCCGCGCTCAGCTCAACCCCGACGATCCGAGCGGCACCAAGTACCTCGACTTCATCGTCAACGCGATGCCCGCCTTCTTCAAAGAAGACTCGGAGGGCACCATGGCGATCATCAACGCGCTGCTCTCGTACAAGGCGCCGCTCAACTACCACCAGATCTTCGAGAGCATCGATCCGAGCCAGGTCGTGCTCGTCACCGGCGAGGAGGACAACGTATTCACGCCCGGCGGCACCACCAATCCCGAACCCAACGCCTTCAAGCTCGATGAGCTCGGCACCGTCACCAAGTCGCAGCAGAAGCGCTACACGACAGCGAAGCTCGATCCCGGCACCTACGTGATCCAGACCGTCGGTACCGGCGACGCCGACCTCTACGTGCGCAAGGGCAGCGACCCATCCACCAACACTTACGAGTGCCGTCCCTACGTCGACGGAACCAACGAGCGCTGCGAGGTGAAGGTAACGACGCCCAGCACCATCCACATCATGGTGCGTGGCTACGCCGCCTCCTCCGACTTCCACCTCACCGGTACAAAGAAGTAGAAAGGCACTTAAAGGCACTTATAGAAGCGCTTCGCTAAGGCGCTGCGTCGGCAAACAGGAGTCGCTCGCTCGGCTCGTGATACGATGTCGCGTGCTTCGCGTCTTCCGAGTACTCCTCGTAGTAACGGTGCTAGCCGCGACGGGTGTCGCAGGGGCCGATCGGTCGTTCGATCCCGATCACCTCCAGCTCGCGCTCACGCGCTCCACGTTCATGGCGGTCGAAGGCGCGGCGGAGATCCCGCGCTGGGACTATCGCGCGGGCTTCGCCTACGGCTTCATCTCGTCGCCGATCGTCCTCGAGCGCGACGGCGTGCGCAGCGAAGCGATCCACAACCGCTCGACGATGTCGGTCATGGGCTCGGTGCAGTTCGGTCGCTGGGTCGGCCTCGGCGTCTCGCTTCCGCTCATCCTCTCCGACGATGGCTCGAAGGACATTCCGCACGGCGGCACCATCGGCGACATCCGCTTGGTCCCGCGTGTGGAGATCGTGCACCGCGGCCGCTTCGGCCTCGCCGCACTGCTGGGCCTGCGCATCCCGAGTGGCGCGCGTGATCGGCTCGTCGGCGAGGGCATGGTGGTGTTCGAGCCGCGCTTCGCGTTCCAGGTGAAGCTGACCGACTGGGTCGATTTCGGCGCCAACCTCGGCTTCCGCATCCGGCAGTCGCGCAGCTACTACGACCTCGACGTCACGCACGAGATGTTCCTGCACGTCGCCGTGGCGGTGACGCCGCGACCGTACATCACGGCGGTGGCAGAGCTGCACGGCGACACCGCGCTGTCGTCCAACTTCGGCTCGCGGGTCTACTCGCCGCTCGAGGTGTTGTTCGGTGTGTTCGGTCAATGGCGCTCGGTTCGTGGGGGCCTCGCTGCCGGCTTCGGTCTCAACGAGGGCTGGGGCGCACCACGCGCGCAAGTGCTCGCCACGATCGAATACCGTCGCTGGGACAAGCCGGTCGTGCCAGGTGAGCCGAAGCCGCCCGAGCTGTGGAAGCCGCCCGAGAAGAAGTCGGAGGCGATCGAGCCCGAGCCGCAGGTCGAAGAAGAACCCGAGATCGAGCCTGAGCCCGAGGTGACGCCGGAGGAGCCGGACGTGGCGGTGCACCGCGGTCGCATCGAGCTGGCCACGCCGATCTTCTTCGCGAAGGATCGCAAGCGCGTGCGCCATCAGTTCCTGCCCGAGCTGCAGCAACTCGCGCGCGTGCTCAACCGTCGCACCGAGCTCGCCACCATCTGGATCGAAGGACACGCCGACGCCACGGGCCCGGAGCGATGGAACCTTGAGCTCTCGCGAATGCGAGCCGAGGCGGTTGCGCAGGTGCTCATCCACCATGGCGTAAAGCCGGAGCGCTTGAGGCCCGTCGGCTTCGGCGAGGCGCGTCCGCTCGTCAAGTCGAAACACGGTGAGTCCAACGAGCGGAATCGGCGCGTGCACTTTTTCACCGACAAGGCGCCGAGCGCACCCGCGTTGCCAGCGGCGGTCGAACCGAGGACTGTGGACGAAACGCCCGCGGAGACCACGCCATGAAGCTGCGCATCCTCCTTCTCTCCGCTGCCCTCCTCGCGTCCTCCGCGAGCTCCGCCGTCGCTTCCACCAGCTCGTGCAACGGCGCGGGTGACGGCACCGCCTGCGTGACCACGTGCATCTCGTCGGGCATCTGCATGATGAACGTCTGCGTGCCCGTGACGCTGCGCCCCGACGGCACCGCCTGCTCCACCGACAATCGCTGCACCGTCGGCGACACCTGCCTCGCCGGCGATTGCGTCGCGGGCGCACTGATCATGTGTCCCGACCTCGATGTGTGCCGCATCGGCTTCTGCTCGCCGTTGTTCGGTTGCTCGGTCCGCAACATCTGCAAGCCAGACATGGCGATGAACGTGCCCGACATGGCGACGCCACCAATGAGCGACATGGCCGTCGAGGTGGATCAAGGCGTGGACCTCGACATGGCCGAGCCCGAGGACCTCACGGGCGTCCCCAACGACATGTGCTTCGTGCCAGCGGGATCGGAGTTCTACACGTGCAACGGCGCCGATGGCCCCTACTACATTCCCTTCGACGCCTCCATGCCGTCGGATCTCGCGCTCCCGCCCAACTATCACGTGCGCGGCAGCCGCATCGGCGACTGCGCCTTCGGTGGCGGGTCGGCACCTGCACCGTCGCTGATCGCGATCTTGTTTGCTGGCGTGATCCTGGTGCGCCGCCGTTCGAAACGCTGAACGGGCGCGACAACCTAGGTTCGAAATTGCCGGGGTCAAATGACCCAGGCTCCACGCCATGCGTTTTCGTGTCCCGCCGTCTTCCAACCGCTGGAAATAATTACGCGAACCATCGGTTCGGTGCCCTGCAGCATCGGAACGCATACCCGAGTTCGGGGTGACCACTGTACTCAGTCCCCCAAATGGTCGCTCATATACAATTGAAATCACTTGCTCTTCGCAACGGCGCGGACGGTGCATAGCTGGGTGTAATGGCCGCGCGCATCTCAGCCTTCGGATTGCGAATCCTCGTACGACAAGCACATGGTCTGACCAGGCGCTGGTCGAGGGGTACTTGCCTGGCCCGCAAGCTCGTCTGCTTGCTGATGTTGTTTTTCGGAGGAGTCGTCGCCGCGAGCCCGGGTTCAGTGGTCGCGGTTACGAAGAGAGGCGGGGCAATCGGACGATATCGAATTGATCAGTTTGTTGCCCAAGGTGCTCACGGGGAGGTCTACGCAGGTCACGAGCTCGTGACGGGCGAGCGCGGCCAAGTGACGGGCGAGCGCGTCGCGATCAAGGTCGCACGCGTTGGCTCCGAAGACATCTTGCGACATGAGTCCAAGGTGATGACAGCCGTCGACGGCACCGAGCAAATTCCTCGTCTGCATGGCCTCGGCAAGATTCAGGAAGAGCCGACCAAGACCGCGATGGTGATGGAGTTAGTGAGCGGACGACAGCTCACCGCCACGGAGCTTACGCGGCGGGATCCGACAAAAGCGGTACGAATCACGATGCAGATTCTTAGGGCGCTGCGTCGGCTTCATGCGGCTGGATATCGTCACGGCGATCTACACAGGAATCAGGTCCTCATCGAAGACGACCGCTCCGCATCGGTCAAGGTCCTGGACTTGGGATTTTCTTGGGAGCGTAACGCTCCCTACCCGTGGGGGGGACCTGGCTACTATGCTCCCGAGCAGACGGCCAAGCAGCCATCCTTGGGCCGGGTCAATGGCGATATCTACTCAGCCGGAGCGATCTTGCTTCATCTGGTGACTGGCCTCGACCCATCGCAAGACGTGATTTCGCATCTTCCCGATCTAGACCGGGGGTCGACCAGGCTTCGCCACGTCGTCGCGAGAGCCATGGATCCCAACCCAGCAACCCGTTACCAATCCGCGCAAGAGATGCTCGACGCGCTGAGGCCACTCAGCCCGGGTCTCTGACGGCAACTACTTCGGTGTGACCGGCACCAGGCTATAGCTGCTCATGATTGATCACATCTCGAAAAGCGGTCGCGTTCCGAGGAGTTGGCGACCAGATTTTCCACAAGTCGGCCCGCTCAATCGCCCAGGGCCGCGAACGCTGCCGTCGAGAACGAACGAGGGCGACGAACCAGCTTCCCGTCGAGGAACTGAGCGACTGGCCAAGTGATCGGAATGATCCAGGAAGATGTGTAGGATCGTGAGAGGCTATAGCTAGCCCGAGGCTGCTCGTGCACGCAGCGAAGTGCGAGGCGAGTGGATGAAAAAGCTCAGTCACCGCATCCCCTCGTCGATCGACACGCGGGGGATGTAGCCCCACATTGGCACCGGATCTCCCTGACTGATGAAGTAGACGCGGCCGGCACAGCGGCCACCTGCTGAGATCACTTCCCGCGTGGGCGCAGAGTGTTGCCGTCCACGATCCAGGCAGCAGGCTCGCCGGTGCGATTGCCGTCGGTGGAGAAGCCGAGCGTGCCGGTGAGACCGCCCGCATCGATCTCCCGCAATCCCGCCGACACTTCGTCCCAGCCGCGAGGCTCGCCGCGGAGGGACACGACGAGACGCACCGAGCGCACGGCGTCGAAGCCTAGTGCATCGAGGAGCGACGGCTCTTCGTTGTAGGCCTCGTGGTATCGCTCGAGGAAGGCTTGCGCGCGCGGATCAGCGGCGTCGGCCCAGAACGGCGGTAGCACGATCGCGCCTTGGAGGTACTTGCCACTGCGCACGAGGCTGCGCGCCGAGAGCCCATCGGCGGTGGCGATGAGCCTCGCTTCGCGGCCCGACGACTTGAGGTTCGCCATCGCGGCGACGCCGGCGGTGGCGAGCTGCGGCGCGATGAGGTCGAGCTGCGCTGCCGTCGTGGGCAAGAAGATCGCTTGCGGACGCGCATCGGCGAGCTGCTTCACCTCGCGAACGAACGTGGTCGCAGCCTCGGGAAAGCGGACCTCGGCCACGATGGTGAGCTTGCGGGCGCGTGCTTCTTCGGCGAAGACACGGGCGAGCTCCTTGCCGGCGGTGCCGTCGGGCCCGAGGATCGCGACGCGCGTGACTTTCTCAGCGGCGAGGATCTTCGCGGCAGCCCGTGCGGCATCGGTGCGTGGTCGCGCGAGCCGGAACCAGGAGGGTGCACCGCGACCGTCGTCGGAGCCGATGGCTAGGGTTGGGACGCGGGAGGCGGCCATGGCGGCCGCGACCTCGATGGACTCCGCGCGATCGGGTGGGCCCACGATGGCGAGCACGCCGGCCTGCGCCAGGGCCTCTACCTCGGCCCGCGCACGCGCCGGATCCGATCCAGTGTCACGCACCTCGAGCGCCAGCGCGCCCTGCCCGCCAGCACCGACGAGCTCGGCCCCGAGCAGCGCGCCACGCAGCGCGCGCTCGCCGAGTGACTTGAGCTTGCCCGAGAGCGGCAGCACACAGCCCACCGTTTGCTGCAATGACCGCGGTGCGGAGACTCCGCCGCCCTTCTTGTCGACGAGGCCCAGCTTCTCGCGCGCCGCATTCGCCTCCTCTTCGATGCGTTGCGCACCGTTGGTGTCACCCATTTGCCGTCGAGCATCCGCGGCGCGCATGCCGACGAAGGCCGTGAGCATCGCCTTCCGATCGCCGCGCCACAACGTCTCCACGTCGGTCGCGCTCAGCGCTTGCGCGGCCTGCGCCGCCTGCGTGGTGATGTAGAGACGCTCGGCGGGACGCGCGCCCTCGTAGAAGCGCTCAAGCTCGACGAGTGCTTCCACCGAATCACCCAGCGCGAGCGCCGCCGCCGCGAACAACGCGTGGAGCTCCACTTCATCGTCGCTGGTCATCGGTACGCCACGGAAGGCGCGCAAGAGCTCGCGACCGCGCTGCGGGTCGCCGCCCCGCACCAGCGCGGCACCGAGGAGATAGCGCGCCCGGGCGACAAGGGGATCGGCGCTCGCCGTCGCTGGAGCGCCGTTCACGAGCGGTTCGAGCAAGATCTTCGCCTGCGGGGCTTGGTTCATGGACAGGCGCGCGCGGGCCTCGCCGAGCTTCGCCGATCGCGCAAGCGCATCGTCAGGGTGATGGGCGACGAAGGCTGCGTAGCGCTCGGCGGCGTCGGCCAGGTCTCCGGCCTCGAGCCGCGCACGCGCTTCGCGATATTCGTGCTCCACGGCGGGATCGGTGCTCGCCGGGATGGGATCGGCGCGCGAGTCGAACCGGCGCGGGCACCCGGTGAGCAAAACGAAACAAGCGGCCAGGCCCGCCCAGTGCGCGCGAAAGCGCCTCTCGGGTATGGCCTTGCGCGACGGAGATGCGGCGTGCATTGTCGCGACGCTAGCAGGTCGCATCCGTGCGAGCAAAACGCGTAGTCCCCCACTTTCGTGAGCAGCGAACCATGTCCAAACCCGACGCCTCCAGCCTCGCAGAGAAGATCGAAGACCACCTCGAGCGTGGCTATGCCGCACTCGAAGACGACGAGCTCCCCGTCGCGAAGAAGGCCGCCGACGCGGTCCTTGCGCTGGACGCGCAGGTGGCCGAGGCGCACATCCTGCTCGGGCACATCGCGGAGCGCCAAGGCGACGTCGAGGCCGCCAAGCGTGCGTACACCGCGGCGCGCAAGGCCGATCCCGAAGCGATGAGCCCGGTGCTCTCGCTCGCGGAGATCGAACACGCCGCCGGCCAGGTGGCGACTGCGCGGAAGCTGTTCGAGAAGGCGATGGACCTCGCGGAGGAAGAAGAAGAGTTCGTGGAGGCCGTGCTCTCACGCGCGGAGTTCGAGCTTGCCGAGGGCGACGCCGATGCCGCCCGTGAGGTCCTGACCGAGCTGCCCGAGGTCGACCTGCCAGAGCCCAACGACCACCTCCGCGCCGGCGACGTGCTGCGCCAGGTGGGCGCGCTGATGGATGGCGCGGGCGCGCAGTCCGCGTGGGACGACGCCGCACGTCACTTCACGCAGGTGAAGGGACACGAGGATCGGCAGATCGTGGCCGACGCGTTGTACGGGCTCGGCCTCGTCGCCGAAGCCAAGGGCGATCGCGCCGGGATGACCAAGCACTTCGCCGAAGTGCTCGCGATCGACAGCAAGGAGCCGCGCCCTGCTTGGACGCTTTCCGACGAGCGAATGGAGGCTCTCGTCGAGGAAGTGCTGGGCGAGCTCCCGGATCGGGCGCGCGAGCTGCTCGCCAACGTACCGATCGTCGTCGAGGCGCGGCCTACCAAAGCGCAGGTCCAAGAAGAAGGCCTCGACCCTCGCCTGCTCGGCTTGTTCACGGGCCCAGCGCACCCCGACTCCGGAGACGCCGCCGCGCTGCAGCAGATCACGCTCTACTCGCGCAACCTCGAGCGCGCGGCCACCGATGCCGAAGATCTCGAAGATGAAATCCGCATCACGCTGCTCCACGAGACCGGTCACTTCTTCGGCCTCGACGAGGACGAGCTCGCCGCGATGGACCTCGATTAACGGCTCCTCTCCGCTCCGTCGCTGGCAAAGCTCAGGGAGCTGACGACTGCGGCGACGTTTGCAGGAAGCCAAAATCCGCCCCGTTGCTGACGGTGAGCGCGGGGGTAGCGCTGTTCACTTGCTTGCCCATCTTGTTGCCCATGCTCCACAGGATTGCTCCGGGGATGAGCGCGGCGAGAAGCGGGACGCCAGCCCCGAGTAGTCCATTGTTGAGCGCCATCGTGTCCCGGCAACAGGTACCACCGTCGGCGCCGTCCAAGCGGTAGGCGCCGAGCGCGAGCAATGGCAGCCCGGCCAGCACGGCGATCGAAGTGAGCGCGATCCCCGTGTTCCGTACGCGACGAGCAGCCCGGTGCTCCGCTGCACGATCTCTCGACGAGCCCTGCGGAAGTGGAGACGGCGAACCCGCGGCAGCGGTGCGCAACGAGCCGAGGCTCACGAGCGCACAGAGGGTCGTACAAGTGAAGAGACGCATGGTCGAAACTCCTCCATCGCGGACCGGTATGGAACGCACTCCAGCACCGACGCAAGGGCGTTGCCAAACATCCCGCGGAGCAAGGTCGTGCTGTTGCGTCGCTGACGTGTCTGATTCTGGACGCCTGGCCCACCAGGTCGACGCACGTGGCGAAACAAGATTTCACCACGCCCGATTCACTGATCGGTATCGAGATCGCCGACTTCCGCCTCCGCGATGACCCGGCGCTTCGCTAGGCATGGCAACGATGCGCGCAACGATCTCGTCGAGGCAGAGCCGCGGTCTCGCCACCCGCGCAGGAGGCGCTTACAGCAGCCACCTTGCTCCGTTCGGCGCACCCCCGGCAGGCCCGAGCCCCGGCTCAAGCACCCAGGATCAATGGCGCTGGGGCGTGGTCCGAGGCGTGCACTACGAGGCGGTGCTTATCCACGACCCCTTGAAGGAGAACGCCCATGCGCATCGTCACCTCGCTCGCCCTCGCTCTTGCCACCCTCCTCGGCACCGTTGCTGCCGAGGCCGCTGCGCCGACGCACGTCGTCAATCAGGCGAAGGCCGCGTTCAAGTCGTCACCCAACGTTCCGGCTGGCGAGCAAAACCAGAACGTGAAGTGGTCGAATGGCCAGCTCGCGAAGGGCACGAAGGGTGTCTACACCGGCACGCTCTCGACCGAGCGCACGGTCACGATGCCCGGCATGTCTCGCCCGGGCCGTCCGAGCGGCATGCAGGTCGAGATTGGCGTCCGCACTACCGCTCGCGTCGACACGTACCACAACAAGATCACCATCGCGCCGGTCGCTCGTCCGCGCGGCTTGTAGTCGCTACCGCAGGCGCGCGACCTCACCACCGAACAACGTCTCGAGGCGAGCCAAGAGCTCGTCCGACGGCGTCACCGCGTACGTCGACGGCAACACGTAGTCCGCGTACGAGCGCTTCGGCACGGTGAGGCGCAGCACGGTCGAGACCGGGCCTTTGTGGCCCTCGAGCAGCGCCTTCAACGCGTCGAGGCGCGTCTCGGTCAAGCGATCGGCCGGCAGGTTCAGCATCATCTGCTTGGTCTGCTCGGTGCGCAGGCGTGACAGGGGCACCACGTCCGAGAGGTTGAGCTCCTTCGGCGCGCGCTGCGCCTCGTCGCTGTCGTCGAGCTGACGTCCCGGCTTCACCTTGCCCGTGACCAGCACGGGCTCGTCGCTCTTCAGCACGGCTTCGAATTGCTGGAACGCCTTATTGAAGCACGCCACCTTCACGCCACCGACGGTGTCCTCGAGCGTGAACACGGCCATGCGTCCGTCACCGCTCTTGAGCGGCCACTCCTTCCACGCCGACACCACGCCGCCGACGCGCACCTCTTCCCAGTCCTCGCGCTCTTGCACCGTCGAGGTCGGGGTCGCGCCGAAGCGCTTCAGGTCGGCCGCATAGCGATCGAGCGGGTGGCCCGAGATGTAGAAGCCGAGCGCTTCCTTCTCGAACGCGAGGCGCTCCTTCGGCAACCAATCGGGCACCAGCGCGAGCTCGCGCTTCGCGGCGCTGTTCCACTCCGGTGTCGCCGGCGAGCCACCCGGGGCCGGCGCAGCCATCATCAGACCGAACAGGTTGGTCTGCCCGCTCTCGCGCTCGCGCGCCGCCTTCTGTGCCGACTCGACGGCCCCCTCGAGCTCCGCGAACATGCGCGCGCGGTTCGCCTCGGGATCGAGATCGTCGAACGCGCCCGACTTGATGAGCGCCTCGAGCACCTTCTTGTTCACTTTCTTGGTATCGACGCGCGAGCAGAAGTCCCAAACGCTCCTGAATGGCCCGTCCTTCGTGCGCGTCTCCACCATCGACGCGACGGCGCCCTCGCCCACGCCCTTCACCGCCGACAGACCGAAGCGGATGTACTTGCGGTGCTGTTGCGCGACCGTGCCTTTCACCTGCTTGCGAACGCTCTTGCGGCCATCGGTCTTGTGCTTCTTCGCGTCGGCCTTGAGCTCCTCGGAGACCACGCTGAAGTCGATCTCCGACTCGTTCACGTCGGGGCGACGCACCTCGATGCCGAGGCCGCGGACCTCGGCCACGTTCTTCACGATCTTGTCGGTGTCTTCCTTGTCGCACGTGAGCAGCCCCGCCATGAACTCTTCGGGGAAGTAATGCTTGAGGTAGCCCGTCTGGTAGGTGACGAGGCCATACGCCGCCGAGTGCGACTTATTGAAGCCGTACGCCGCGAACTTCGACATGAGCTCGAACACTTCGTCGGCGAGCGCGGCATCGATCGCGAGCGCCTCGGCACCGGCGAGGAAGCCCGCCTTCTCCTTCTCCATGACCTCCTTCTTCTTCTTGCCCATCGCGCGACGAAGAAGGTCGGCCTTGCCGAGCGAGTAGCCCGCGAGCGCCTGGGAGATCTGCATGACCTGTTCCTGGTAGACGATGACGCCGTACGTGTCCTTGAGGATGGGCTCCAGCGACGGGTGCTGGTACGTGACCTTGGTACGACCGTGCTTGCGGTTGATGAAGTCGTCGACCATGCCGCCCTCGAGCGGACCGGGCCGATACAGCGCACCGGCGGCGATGATGTCTTCGAAGCAGTCGGGCTTGAGCTTCTTCAGCAGCTCCTTGAAGCCGGACGACTCGAGCTGGAACACGCCGGTGGTGTCTCCGGCCGCGATCATGTCGTAGACGCCCTTGTCGTCGAGCGGTATGGCCGTGATGTCGAAGTTCGGCTTCTCCTTCTTGAGGAGCCGGATGGTGATGTCGATGACCGTGAGCGTCTTTAAGCCGAGGAAGTCGAACTTCACGAGGCCAGCCTGCTCGACCTCGTCCTTCGCGAACTGCGAGACGATCTCGCCGTCGGGACCGCGCGAGCACGGCACGTACTCCCAGAGCGGTTTCTCCGCGATGACGATGCCGGCGGCGTGCATACCGGCGTGGCGGTTGAGGCCCTCGAGGGCCTGCCCGATCTCGAGCAGCTCGCGATACGGCGACGCCTGGTCCTCGTAGATCTCGCGCAACTTCGGCTCGGCCTCCATCGCCTCGACGATGGACGGCGCCTTGCCTTGCACCGGCTCGGGCACCAGCTTCGCGATCTTGTCCACCTCGCCATAGGGCATGCCCATCGCGCGGCCCACGTCGCGGATGACGCCGCGCGACTTCAGCTGGTGCATTGTCACGATCTGGCCAACGTTGTCCTTGCCGTACTTCTCGACGACGTACTTGATGACCTCGCCGCGACGGTTCATGCAGAAGTCGATGTCGAAGTCGGGCATCGACACGCGCTCCGGATTGAGGAAGCGCTCGAACAGGAGGTTGTACGGGATGGGATCGATGTCGGTGATGCGCATCGAGTACGCGACGATGGAGCCGGCGCCGGAGCCACGGCCCGGCCCGACGGGGATGCCCTGCTCCTTGGCGTGGTTGATGAAGTCCCACACGATGAGGAAGTAGCCGGAGAAGCCCATCTTGAAGAGCACACCGAGCTCAATCTCGAGGCGTGCACGGTATTGGTCCGGATCGAACTTGATGCCGAGCGCGCTCATCTCGTCGAAGCGCCGCTCGAGGCCCTTGTTGGCGACGGTGCGGGTGAAGCCGTCGAGGTCCCACGTTTCGGAGGGACCGTTGCCACCGAACTCCGGCGGCACGCGGAAGCGCGGCAGGTACGTCTTGCCGAGATCGAGCTCCACGTTGCAGCGCTTCGCGATGTCCGCCGTGCTCTCGAGCGCCTGGGGGAGATCGTGGAACGCGGTCTCGAACTCGGCCGACGTCTTGATGTAGTAGGAGTCGACGTCGTGCTTGAGGCGCTTCTCGTCGGTGAGCGTGCGGCCTTGCTGGATGGCCATCAGCACTTCGTGCGCGCGCGCATCCTTGCGCGCCACGTAGTGACAGTCGCCCGTTGCGACGAGAGGAATGCCCGTCTCCTTCGCGATGTTGCGCAGCTCGCCGTTCAGCACCGCCTGCTCCGGCAAACCATTGTCCATAACTTCGAGGAAGAAGTCCCCGGGCGCGAAGATGCCGGCGTACTCCTTCGCGACCTCGCGTGCCGCGGCGTAGCCACCCGAATTGAGCGTCTGCGCGATCTCGCCACCGAGGCAGGCGGAGAGGCCGATGAGCCCTTCCGATCGCTCGCGCAGGATCGTCTTGTCGATGCGCGGGTTGTAGTAGAAGCCCTCGAGGAAGCCCTTCGAGTTGAGGTACTGGAGGTTGTGATACCCGACCTGATCCTTGGCGAGCAGGATGAGGTGGTAGTTCTTCCGCTCCGTGCGATCGAAGCGGTCCGACGTGATGTACGTCTCGCAGCCGAAGATGGGCTTTATGCCTTCGGCCTTGGCGCGTTTGTAGAAGTCGACCATCCCGTACATGTTCCCGTGGTCAGTCAGCGCGACCGCGTCCATGCCGTGGCCACGGACCGTCTTGAACAGGTCGGGCAGGCGGATCGCCCCGTCGAGCAGGCTGTACTGGGAGTGGACGTGCAGGTGCGTGAAGCCTGGCATCGGCAGAAGGTCTAACACACCAGCTGGCCCCCCTGAGCGTTGACAGAGCCCGTTTGCGACGATTGACGCTGTCGTCGCCTGTCGCCTACGATTGCCGGGCGTGGAGTTTCCGTCGGTTGTTCGCGAGCACGTCCTGCTCGCCGTGGTGTTTGCGGTCGTCTGCCTCCCCGGCAGCGGCTGCGAAGACGCGACGACGCCATCCGTCGATGCAGGCCTCGGTCGACGTCTCGAGATCGTGCAGGTGGCCGGCGCGCCACCGGCCGGCCAGATTGGCCTCCGCTACGAGCAGTCGGCCATGCTGCTCGTGCGCTACGTGCTCGGTGACGGCGCGACGCCGGTCCACGGCGAGGCCGTGCGCTTCGCGATCTTCGACGACCCGGCCGGCTCCACCCTGGCGCGGGACCTGGTCGAGACGGACAACGCAGGCTATGCGTCGGTGGTGCTTAGCGCGGGGAATCACGAGGGCTCGTTCCGCGTGCGCGCGAGCGCCGCCGGCGCCAACGATGTGGAGTTCTCCATCAGCGTTTCGTCCCAAGAGTTCGTCCAGATCACGGCAGCGATCACCGACCCATTGCCGGGCGCCGGCACGCACACGCTCACGGCAGCGCTGTACAGCGGTCAGCGTTGCGCCGACCTCGGCATCACGCCCAGCCTCGCCGGATCGCCGCGCGTGTTACAGGTGGACTCTCAAGCCGTCGCCTCGCTCGCCTTCGTGAATCTGTTGTCGCGTGACTACGCGATGGTCGCGCGGGTCGGTGCGGGCACCCGCCTCCTCGCGTACGGCTGTGTCGATGTCGATCACCACCTGGCCTCCCCTGGCGCCACGTTGCACGTTCCCGTCGCGGTCTTCACGGTGACGCCGTCGGTGGTGGGCCAACTCGTCCTCTCGAGCCAGATCGGCACCTCACGCGCCGCACGCGGCGACGACCTGTGGAAGGGCGTCGACGTGCTCGACCGCTGCCGAGGTCACCTCGGCCAGCTGCTCCTCGATGAGCTCGCGAGCCGCGTGGGCTTGGCGCTGGCGGCTGCTATCGCATCGGCACGAGGCATCGCGGCGCCCACAGACGTCGGCGTCAGCACCATCTCGTGCTATCCCGCCGCGGTGGGTGCCATGGCTTCGCTCGACGCCGAGCTGAGCGACCTCCTCGAAGCGAGCGCAACTGGTGTGGCCCGCGCGGGCCTCATCGGCGACTTCGATCAGCTGCTGGCCAGCGGTGCGCTCGGGACGCGGCTCACGCTCACGCCGACCTCGGCGCTCGCCACCGACGGGCCACACAGCCCACGGCGCTTGGTCGTCGAGCATCGTGCGCTCGAGGTGGTCTTGCGCGTGGGCATCACCAGCCACACCTACGACCTCGATGCGTTGGGTTGGCCTTCGACCACCACCTCCGGGATCGCCGCGAGCACCGACATGGGCTCGCTGACGATCGCGCGTCACGGGCTCGCGATCGCGTTGCCCGAGCTGTGGGGCCTCGGCTTCGGCGCGCTCGCGCTGAAGGTGCGCCTACCGTCACTCACCGACACCACGTGGACTGGCTGGGTCGCCGCGGCAGTCGCCGCCACGACACGCAACGGCAGTGCTGGCTGCGCGGCCATCGAGAACCTGGTATGCGAACGCACGGGCGTGGCGGGCTGCACGGGGACATTGGTCGCGCCGTGCGCTGCGGCCGTGACGGCGACAGGTGCAGCGCTCGACCAGATGTTCGCGCGCGAGCAGGTACTCACGCTCGAGGGCAGCGCCAGCGCCATCGACGATGACGGCGATCTGGTGGCGGACGGCCTTGCCTTCGGCGCGTGGACCGCGGCAGGTCCCATCGAGTCGCAGGTCTCGTTCTCCGGGAAGCGGATGGCCCAATGAACGGGTACGGCCTCGGTCTGCACGAAGCGGTACGGGGCAGCTCGCCCCGCCAAGCGTTCGTGGGGGAGAAGCGACAATCCCCTCGCCGACAACTGTCCGTGCGCTGCTGGCTGGCCGATGGTCAACACACCATCTTCGCGCGCATCCACGACGTGTCGCAGGGTGGGTTGTCCATGCGCGTGCCGGTTCCGTTCGCGCTGGGCACCGAGCTCGAGGTCGCGCTCACCACCTCGGGCCACGGTGGCGCGCTGGTCGTGCCCGTGCGCGTGGTCGCGCGCGTCGTGTGGTTGCGCACGGCCGAGTCGGGGCCGCGCATGGGAACGCGCTTTCTCGATTTCCCCGACGGCCCCGCTGGTTTCGGTCAGCTCTGCCGGTTGATCGAGCGCAAATGACCGCGCCGACGCTCAGCTTGTCCGCCGACGCCACGCTGCTGCTCGAGCGCGCGCGCCACCTCGAGCACGCGGTCGATTTGTATCTCGCGCCGGGGGCCGTGCGCTCCACGGCCGACCGACTCGTCGAGATCTTGCACCGCGCACCGGCGGAAGCGCTGAGCGAGCGCGCGTTGTGGAACTTGCTGTTCGCTGCCGGCGAGCTGTCGCTGCGCGTCGACGTGTATCGCGCGCACGAGCTGTTCCGCGCCGCCGTCGCCCGCGTGAAGCTGGCCGACTACGAGCCCACGGATCCACGCGCCGCGGCCGTCGAGATGTGCTTCGACTTCTTCTTCGCGCGTGAGGGCCACCCGTTGTTGCCCTTGCGCGCAACGGAGGTGCTCGCGGCCATGAGCGATCTGTTGTCGACGGGACCACGGCCCGCGATCCGCGCGGCCATCCACGGCCTCGGCCACTTGCTGCGTTGCGGGGGTGGCGCTGCGTGGGCCGGCGAAGCCGACCAGCTGCTGGTCGACTATCTCGCAGGGCGCGTCGGCAAGGCGCCCGACGCGACGCTGGCCGGCTACGCTGAGGTCGCGCGCGCCGGCTCGATGCGCTGAGGTCGATGGAAATTGTGGGTGGTGTCAGTCGACCCTCCCCGAGTCGGTCGCGCTTGTTCTGCAGCGCCACAATGAGCTACATTGTAGCTCATGAAGACCATGGGGGTTCGGGCGCTCAAGCAGAATGCGTCGGCGGTGGTTGCGGAGGTCGCCGCCGGGGAGGCCGTCACCATCACGGATCGCGGGCGCCCCGTCGCCCAGATGGTGCCGCTCTCGATCGGCAAGCTAGCAGCCCTCGTTGCGCGCGGCCAGGCGCGGCCTGCACGGCGAAGCTTCGCCTCTCTCGCCGCCGCTGCGCGCCCCGCACGTGGTCAGGCAAGGCTGTCGTATGTTTTGTCCGAGATGCGCCAAGACGAACGTTACTGATGGCCTTTTACCTGGACACCTCCGCCGCAGTGAAGCTGGTGGTAGCGGAGCGTGAGTCCTCCGCCCTGCGTGCGTGGTTACGGCGACACGAAGGTCGGGTGGTGTCCTGCGATCTGTTGCGCACCGAGCTGCTGCGCGCGACGCGCAGGGGCGCCCCGAACCAGATGGAGAGAGCGCGCGCGGTTCTGGACGCGCTGACGCTGCTCACCGTGCCCACGGAGATCTTCGAGCGCGCAGCGACCGTGGAGCCGACCGGCCTCCGCAGCCTGGATGCCTTGCACCTCTCGGTCGCGCTCGAGCTGGGAGACGATCTCGAAGGGCTCGTTGCGTACGACGAGCGCTTGCGGGTCGCAGCCCACCAGCTCGGGATCCGCGTGGTCGCGCCGAGTTGAGTCGAACACCCACGTGGCGGAAACCCGCTTGTGGCGCACCCGCGTAGCCGCGTCCACACGTACCGCCATCCCGCAGATCTCGATAAAATCATCGACCCATCATCGAAATCGATGGATCGCGACGTTGCCTGGATCCCGCTCACGGATCTGCTCACGTAGAAGTAGGCCAGCGCCTAGAACTTGAACGTGACGCCGAGCCGGCCGTACAGCTGCGGATCGTCGCGCCACTTGAAGCCGTCGTTGTAGCCGTAGTTGCTCGTGCCGGTGAGCGCCGCGCGCTGGCCGGTGGGTGCACCCTCGAAGATGAGGAAGATCGTGGCGACCTGCTGCACGGCCACTTCGATCGCGGCCTGGAGCATGAGGCGTGTCGTGACGAAGCGATCGCGCGTCGCGTTGCCACCGTCGCCACCGAAACGCATGTCGCGAGCCGGTTGCCCAGGTGTCTGCGAGCCGAAGCCAACGCGGCAGATGTCGGCCTCGCCTTCCTTCTGCGCCTCGGGACACAGGCGATCCGTCGCGACCTGCAGGTACGGGTTCACTGTGACGCGCACGATGTCGCCGAACAAGAGCGAGATGGGCAGGCCCCACTCGAACGTGAAGTTGTTGCGCCCCCCCGGGCCACCGCCACCGCCGAGATAGATCTGCGTGCCCATCGCTACCGGGCCGGCCTTCAGGAACTGGAACTTCATGTGCGCGCCCCCCTCGGTGAGGTAGCCGCTGGTGCGAACGCTGACGCCCGCGTCTAGGCCCAGCATGCTCTTGCGCAGCGCACCGACGGTGAGCCGAACCTGTCCGAACGGGAGGAAGCCGACCGCGAGATCGAAGGTGAAGCGCGCGGGGTCGAGCGTGACGGCGGAGAACGAAGACGCACCGCGTGCGCGACGGCTGAGGTCGCTCGCGGTGGGTCCGTTGCGGATCTCGGTGAGCTCGGCAGACAGCACCTTTTGATCGCCGCCTTCGACGCGCAGCTGCTGCTTGGCGTCGAGGTAGCCGGAGCGCTTCACCTCGACGAGGTGCTCGCCCACTTGCACGTTGTTGAGCGTGAGCGGCGTCTTGCCCACGGAGACCCCGTCGATGAACACCTCGGCGGGAACGTTGGCCAGCACCTTGACCGACCCCGAAGCCGAAAGCTCCGCCGTCAGCGCGACCGCCTTGCCAGATTCGAGATCCACTTCGCGCTGCCAGTCGGCGAAGCCGGTCTTGCGCACCACGACGAAGTGCTTGCCCGGGGCGAGGTCCTTGCGATCGACCGGGGCCTTGCCGGCTGACGCACCGTCGATGAACACCTCGGCATCGGGCACCATGGTGACGACGCGCAGGCGCGCCACACCATCGATGGGCGAGTCCGGCCCGCCTTGCACGAGCTCGAGCTTCGCCACGCGCTGCTCACCCGCCACGATCTGCACCTCGATCGTCTGCGACTGGAAGCCCTTCGCGCGCAGCTCCACGATGTGTTGTCCCGCGCGCACGTTGTCGATGCTCGTGTTGGGCGGACCCTTGCTCTCGCCATCCAGAAAGACTTCACCACCGACGGTGGAAGACACCACGCGCAAGGAGCCTCCCATCTTGTCGGCGAAACGTGCATCCACCTTCACCTGCTGATTGCCCAGCACCTTCACCGTCTGGCGGTACGGCTGCAGCGGATCCTTGCGCACCTCCACCACGTGATCGCCTTCGATCAGGTCGGCGATGACGGCAGGGACGGTGTCGCGGCGCTGACCATCGACCCACACCTCGGCGCCCGCGGCATCGGACGACACGAGCAACGTGCCCTTCTTCGCCTCGGCCTGCAGGTCCACCACCATTGTGCGCAGCTCGCCGTCTTGGACCTCAAGCGTGTCGCGGTAATCCTTCCAGCCCTGCTTCTTCACCTCGATGAGGTGCTTGCCAGCAGTGAGCTCCGCCTTGCCCGGCACCGTCCCCACGGATGAGCCATCGACGAACAGCTGTCCACCGGTCGCCGAATCACCAGCGACCGAACGAATGTCCAAGACGGCCGGTCGCGCCGCGCGCTCGAGCGTGAACACGAACGCCTCCGAGCGGCGCACGTTGATCGGTCGCTCCATCGGCTTGAACCCGGCGAGCTCGACGATGATCTTGTACGGGCCCCGCGGCAGCCGCAGGGTGGAAGGCGTATAGCCCTGGATGCCGTACTGCTTGCTCTCGACGTAGATGGCCGCCTGCTGCGGGCTCGAGTCGATCTTGATGCGGTACTTGGTGCCCGTCTTGAGCGGCAACGGCATCGTCTGAGCCGATGCGGCTGCTTGGATCGAGAGGAGACCGAGCACCAAGGCAAAGCTACGAACAGGGAGTCGCATGGACCGGGAGCGTACCCCTGTCCACCGGCGCCAATCAATCGGGTCGCGCCGACACACGTTCGCGTGGTTCCAGTTCACCCACTCGGGCGAACAACTCGTCGAGTCGGTTCACTCCCGAGAAAAGATCACGCTCCGATCAATCGGTCGATCTCTTTTCGCGCCGGTTCTCCATCTGATCGAAACGATCCGATTCTTTTCTGCGCCAGTTCGTTCAGCAGCCCGTGGGGTGAACGACTACACCGACCCTGCATACAGGGTCAGTTGACCCTGATCAGTGAGCGGGTGCGGAGGGCAAAAGCGACGGTGCCTGGGCGCCCAGGGTTCTGGTCTCGAGGGCCGGGATGAGGACATCCGGCAGTTCATTCGGCGTCAGCTGACGCCGGCGTTATCCCCCACGCAGGCCGATATCGCGCTGCGCAGCCCACTCGTGACGGCGCGGCCCTGAGTAACGCAAGAGAATCTGATACAACCGCGCGATGCGCGCGATGCCTCTCCTCCTGGGCGCCATCTGCGTGATGGCGATCGCGTACCGCTATTACGCCGCGTTCATCGCGTCGCGCGTGCTCATGCTCGACGATACGCGCGCGACCCCGGCGCATCGCTTGAGCGATGGACAGAACTACGTGCCCTCGAACAAGTGGGTGGTGTTCGGTCATCACTTCGCGGCCATCACCGGTGCCGGTCCCCTCGTAGGCCCCACGCTCGCGGCGCAGTTCGGTTGGGCGCCCGGCTTCCTGTGGATCCTCGTCGGTGCCACGCTCGGTGGTGCGGTGCACGACTTCGTGGTGCTCGTCGGATCGATCCGCCACGACGGCAAATCACTCGCGGCGATTGCCCGTGCCGAGCTCGGTCGCCGCGCCGGCATCGTGGCCGCGGTCGCGATCCTCGTGATCATGATCCTCGCCATCGGCGTGATGGCGAAGGTGGTGGTGAGCGCGCTCGCCGAGAGCGCCTGGGGCACCTTCACCATCGGTAGCACGATCCCCATCGCCATCCTCATGGGCGTCTACATGCACAAAGTCCGGCCGGGGAAGGTCGGCGAGGCCACCACCTTCGGCGTCGTTGCGCTATTCGCTGCCGTCATCGGCGGCAAGGCCGTCGCTGCCTCGTCGATCGGCCCCTTGTTCCTCCTGTCGGAGCACACGCTCACGATCGCCGTCATGGTGTACGGCTTCTTCGCCAGCGTGCTGCCGGTGTGGCTGCTGCTCACGCCGCGCGACTACCTGTCGTCGTACATGAAGATCGGCACCATCGCGCTGCTGATCCTCGGCGTGCTGATCGTGAACCCCACCATCCACGCGCCGGCGTTCTCGCGGTTCGTGAATGGCGGTCCCATCGTGCCGGGTGGCCTCTGGCCGTTCCTCTTCATCACCATCGCGTGCGGCGCCATCTCCGGCTTCCACGGGCTCGTCGGCTCCGGCACCACGCCCAAGCTCATCGATTGCGAGTCCGACGCGCGCCCCGTCGGCTACGGCGCGATGCTGGTGGAAGCCATCGTCGGAATCGTTGCGCTCATCGCCGCCACGTCACTCCCCGAGGGCGACTACTTCGCGATCAACACGGCGCCCGACAAGTTCGCGCAGCTCGGCCTCTCCATGGAGCACCTGCCCGAGCTCGCCGAGCAGATCGGCGAGCGGCTCGTCGGCCGCGCCGGTGGTGCAGTGTCGCTCGCGGTGGGCATGAGCCAGATCTTCGTGGGCCTGCCCGGCCTGCGTCACCTCGTCGCGTACTGGTACCACTTCGCGATCATGTTCGAGGCGTTGTTCATCCTCACCACCGTCGACGCGGGCACTCGCGTCGCGCGCTTCCTCCTGCAAGAGTCGCTCGGCCACGTGAGCCCGCGCCTCGGTCGCACCGATTGGTTGCCTGGCGCTTTTTTGTCGACGGCCTTCGTTTGCCTGGGCTGGGGCTACCTCGTGTGGACCGGCACCATCGCCACCATCTGGCCGATGCTCGGCATCTGCAACCAGCTGCTCGCGTGCATCGCGCTGTGCACCATTACCGCGTACCTCGTGAACCAAGGCCGCGCACGCTACACCTGGGTCACGCTCGTGCCGCTCGTATTCGTAGGTTGCGCGACGGAGACGGCGGGCTATCAGATCATCACCACGCAGTTCCTGCCGAAGATGATCCGCTCCGGCAAGCCGCAGCTGGTGTTCCAGGGCTGGCTTCTGTCGACGATGTGCGTCCTCGCGATGGTCGCGCTCGTAGCGACTGTGCTCGAGCTCGTGGTCGCGTGGCGCAGGTCAACTACGCCTTCGGACGCGCTCAGCGTGTGATCAACACCAGGTGATTGAGCACCCTCGCGGCGTGAATTCCAATATACCGCCTGGTCGTCGTGGCTGAATTCCACTTCAGATGAGCGCGAGTGCGCGTTCAGCGGGAAGCACGAGCAGTCCATCAGACATGCGCGGCGACCCGTGACGGACGAGCTGCACGCTGAGCCTCGGCTTCAGGCGTTCGTGAAAGTAGCGCAGTGCAGCGCTCGGTTCGGGATCTCCGAGCTTGGCCTCGATGAGCAGATAGGGGCGCCGACGTTCGGTGACGAGAAAATCGACCTCACGTTTCTCCTTGTCGCGGACGTAGTGCAGCTCGAAGTCGCCCTGGCCGGCGTCGTTCCACCCATCAACTAGTTTGGTGAGATGGAGTGCCACCAGGTTCTCGAAACGCGCGCCGGGCGCTTCGATCTCGGTGCCGTCGAAGAGATATACCTTGGCTTCGCGTCTCAGGGTGCGGGCCAAGCGACCAGCGTAGGGCCGCAGCTCGAACAGAAAATAGAGTCTAGCGAGAGCCAAGAGCCAACCCTGCGCGGTGTTGAACGCGACGCCGAGATCTTCCCTGAGTCCGTTGACCGACAACGGGCTACCGATGCGTTCGGGCAACAACGCAACCAGCTGGTCGATGAGACCCAGCTCACGGATACGGGTCAGATCTCGGAGGTCCTCGCGCAGCACGAGCTCGCGACGGCTGCGTCGCCAGCGACGGAGTGCTTCCATGCGCCCGGCGTAGAGCGGCTCTGGAAAGCCCGAGTAGCGGGCGATCGACTCGAGGGCTTCCTCGGCGCCTTTGACGGGGGCGCCTTCGCGAAGCCCGTCGAGAAGCTCGTCCGGAGAGCGTAGCCGCTGAGCCCCATGTGCAAGCATTTCTCCGACTGAGAAAGGGTGCAAGCGGTGCAGGCTGTAACGCCCGAGCAGGGAGTCTCCTCCTCGTTGGTAGACGTCGAGACGGCCGCTGCCGGTCACGAGGATCTCCACCTCGTCTCGCCGAGCATCGTACAGACCCTTGAGGAAGCGTTTCCAACGCGGGTACTTGTGAATTTCGTCGAGGACAATCCTCTGCCTTTGCGGTCGTCGGCTCGTCGAAGCAACGAGCTCGGCCTGCCAGAAATTCTCCGGATTGCGCAGCACCGCACGTCGATGGGACTCGACGTCCCAGTTGAAATAACCGCGCTTCGACGGGAGCAGCGCCTGGGCCAAGGTGGTCTTGCCCACCTGACGCGGCCCCGCGACGAAGGCCATTTTTCGTTCCTCGGTGAGCGCGGTTTCGAGTGGCTGACTGAGGTAACGCTGCACATCATATTATTTGCACATTCATGAAAAAAAGTCGCGACTATTTTTCACATACGTACAAAGGAATAGGAGACGTCAGCAGCTGCATCACCACGTGCAACAAGAGTGCGAAAAACACGTCCGTGAATAGCAAGTGGACGAGTGCTCTGGACTGCGATCAGTCCTACTGCGTCGGCACGGGGCCTGGCTATCGCTGCGAGCGGGATCTCGAATGCGTCGCACAGCCAGATGAAACGCGCGGCCTTGTCGGCCGAGTCGACGAACAGCACGCCGCCCTTCCACTTCGGCTGGTCAGCGTCGATTTCCGGTTCGAAGCTGTGCCCCCGCTTCCATCCTTCGCTTCAACATTCCCCTCAACACCCCGCCGAACGTTCCGGACGCGATGGGCCTGCCGAAGCCGATCGCTTCCAGCTCCTCGCCTCGTTGCCGCAACACAGAGGTGGATGCGCCGTACGCGACCGCGGGGACGTTGGTGCGTCGCTCGGCCCGGGCCTGTTCCTGCGGGGTACCGAAGCTTTCCTCTCCGATTTGCTGGTACATCTTCGATTCGTTCACCGCGGCGTGCAGAGAGGCTCGCAGCTTGTCATCGAAGAACGCAAAACTCGTCGGATCATCAATCGTGGCGCGATCGACCCTGCGATACGCCCGCAGGAGCTCCGAGACGCCGAGCTTTCCTCGGCTGGCGCGCTCGCCGAGCCGATTCCATCCTGGTGACCTATCGACGAGGGGGAGCCCTCCCTTCAAGCGCTGCAGCGACGCCTGAACCAGCGTGCCGGCGAGGTTGTGCTCGACCAACGCACCGATAGAACGCTGCAGCTCCGCGACGGCCACTTGCGATCGCTCTCGGGTCAGGCGCGACACAACGGGCGCAGATGCCGCGCCGCGCGTCCACGGAATTCCCTCTTGCCTTGCGGCGGCGGCGAAGTCGCGCAAGAAGTGACTCGGCTCGCCCAAGACGAGGTGCTGTTCCATCTGTTCCAAAACATCCGCGACAGCACGAATCTCCGACGGCTTTCCGCGCACCAGCTGCCCGACGAGCTTGTCGAGATACGCCCGACCGCGTAGCAGTCGCTCACGTCTCGTCGCTGGATCGAAGCGCAGAATCGGGTTCATGGCGACCGGTGGCTCGTATTCGGTGCTCGCGCCCGCCTTGCGGTCTGCTGCGACGTCGTTGTGAATTGCCGCGAGGTAGCCATAACGTTCGGGCAGAGCGCCGGCCTCGCGCAACGGCAAGAGCCCGAGTCGGGCGATGCTGGACCAGTGCGGGTCGTCGCTCACCAGCACGCCGCGCGAGCGTGCGAGTCCGGCGATTGCCTGCGTGCGCATCTAACTGCGGAGACAGCAAGCGTTGTGCCACGCAGGCCAACGCGCACACGCGTCGGCCTGCTCAAATATGACTGCGTTCTCAGATACTTGCGCGGTCGCCCGTTGCCGCCCTCTGGTAGTCGTCACGGGGGGCAACCGAACCTCCGTAGTCGTTCACCCCGGGGGGTCAACCGACCCTGCAGACAGGGTCAGTTGACCCCGATCAGTGAGCGGGTGCGGAGGGCAAAAGCGACGGGGGTTGGG